>CACEJN010000006.1 GCA_902559935.1 uncultured Pelagibacteraceae bacterium
CTCACCTTTAGATACTAGCACTGTTGCGGACGAATATGAGTTACAATTAAATGAAGACGGAAGCCATGAGCTTCCAGAAATTTTAAAAAAGTATCAGTTTAGTCGACCAAGGTAATTAACCATTACTACGCCAATTATAATTAAAATAATTCCAATAGTTCCATAAATATTAGGAACTTGGTTAAATTTTAAAACAGCGAAAAGGACAACTCCAGTTACTGTTAAGCCGCTGTAAGTAGAGTAGGCAAATCCAACTGGAAGTGCTGACATGGCTTTTGCAATAGAAAACATTGTAATACACATAAACAAAATGCATAAAACAGATGGCATTAATTTAGTAAATCCTTCAGAAATTTTAGCAAAACTATTCGAAGCAATACCAAAAATAATTCCATTAGCCAAAAACAAATATCCAAACAAAGGTTTCATGATTATTCTTTTGATGCAATTTTGTTTACCAAAGGTCTCATTATTGGAGCCATTGTAAAGGCAGCAGCTAAAGCAACTGGAAATGCAAACATCCAAGAATAAAACCATCTACTTATAAAGCCATCTGTAACTCCAGTGTTTACAGCAACTACAACACCACTCATAATTACACTCATGCCAAAGGACATAAAAATCATGAATAATGGTTGAGCATATTTTTTTGAAATCATAATTAATTATTACCTAACAGGTTAACCATAAAAACACCAACAATAATAAAAGCTAAACCAATTAATGAATATAAATTAGGTACTTGATTAAATCTAATTATACCCACAACAACAGTTGCTATAATTGTTAATCCCGCAAAGGAAGCATAAGTAATTCCCATGGGAATATTTTTCATTACTAAAGATAGAGCATACATACACAACACAATAGTTATTGCAGTGATTATACTTGGAATTAGAAGGGTAAAGCCTTCAGCACTCTTTGCAAAACTATTTGAGGTAACTCCCAAGAAAACAGCTATACCTAGAAATAAATAAGATGTGGCAAGACTCATTTAATAATCTTAAATGAAATCTCGCCAAATATATATAATTATTTTGGCATTGGAGTAGCGCCAGTTTCTAAACTTATAATTTTTCCATTATTGTATTTATAAACTGCCATTACAGCCTCTACATTTCCATCATCAAAAGTAACAAATGAATGATGAATACCAACTTCATCATTTTCATAAACAACTCTAACTTTATCTTGATTAATGTCGCCACTCATTGCCCATTTGATAACATCACCTTTGCCTAAAACATTTCCTGATTTATGCATTGTGAATTTAAAATCATCATGTAACAACTCATTCATCACTGCTTCATCTTTATTTTTTATTGCAGCACTATATTTTTCTAATATAGACATATTATCCCTTTCTATTTACTCACCTGGTTTTTTAAATTTTTTTCCAGCATCTGCAGCTTTATTAAAAGTTTTATTGTAATCAAAAACTTCATGGATCATAATGTCTTCCATTAAACCTGCATTCATAATTGCAACTTTCATCCCAAGCACACTTTCATAATCCCCCTCAATAACATTGATTACGTCAAATCTTCCTCTAACCCATTCATAACTATGAAATTTAACTCCTACTGTTTCGCAAATAGTCTTAATTGCTGCACCTCTATCTGCATTAGGATCACTTTGCATTCTTTTGGCAAGATCACGACTGATTTTACCTATAATATAAAATTTAGACATTATTCGCCCCACATTCCATGAAACTCATATACTACTGCTGGCTTATCTCCTACAACCCATCCATCATGTCCAGGTTGGATTGAATATGCATCTCCAGTTTTATAAGTTAGTTCAGTTCCATCATTATGTTTTGCACAAACAGCTCCAGAAATTATAATTCCTATATGCGTTGCTTGGCAGCTATCACCACCAACTGTTGGCTTTATATCTTTTGACCATTGCCAACCAGGTTGCAAAGTAAGCTTCATCAATCTTTGGTTTCCAACTTTAACAGCTTCAATTTTAGCATTATTAAAATTATCATTTACTTCATCTGCTTTATCAAAACTTTTAACCTCTATTCCAGCCATTTTTCCTCCTCATTAACTATAATTTAATTACTAAGTTTAGCAGAGATTAGTCAGTATGTGTACCTAAGTCTTCTACTATACTTTAGCTAACTCATAAATTTCATAACCAGTCATTACTTCATCAAATACAGGTTTTGAAACTGGATTTGATCCATCCATAAATGAATGAAGTGCTGCCATGTCATGAACTACAATTTTAAACATTACAGTTGATTTATCTGGTGAAACACTTGCAATCGTTTTAGTAACATCTGCAACTTTTTTTCTTTCTGTCATACCTTCATCTGACTGCATGAAACCCATAAATTTTTCAAAGGCTCCTTCTTTTAGTTTTCCTACTACTAGTATATCTTTCATTTTTTCCTCCTTTTTTTTGTTAATATAGAGTTTGTACTACTTTTTTAACTCTTTCTTCTCCATTAGGTATGGTTGAATTTACAAAATTATGACAGTCATTTGTTTTACCTTCGTCATATTTAGAGCCATAGAATTTATCTACAGCTTTGTTTACGCCTTCATCCCATTCCTTTTCAGGAATTCCTACTTCTAAAGCATAAGCTTTTAAAACTTTTACAGATGCCATAGATTTTTCTTTCATACTATATTCAAATGTTTCTCCTGAAGGTAAGAAGTAGTTAGCCATATATATCCCACTGCATTCCCAAGCTTTATTTTTATCGCTATCATTCATATCTGCATATGCAGATGTTAGAAATAAAACACTGAATAAAGTTATTATTATATTTTTCATATTATTTTCCTATTTTTTTAATGTATAAGTGCCCCTGTAATAATTCGTTGCATGTATTTTACCTTCCTGAGCAGGCTTAATTTGTGTATAACCTGTAGTTCCACTGCATTCGATACCTTCATATCTACCTGTACCACTGATACATTTAAAAGTACCTTCCATTGAGTAACCTAATTTTATTTCATAATAAATTATTGCTGTGTCACCATTTATAAACATTATTTTGCAGTGACCCATTTCAAAACCTTTACCTGGAATTGTTCCTGCGCCTATACAATGATGTGATGAATTATCACCAAATGAAGTACCTTCAATTGCATTAAATCCACTTAGACCTTCATATGTAAAAGTCATGACGTTTCCTTTTTCATCTACAATAGCTTTAGCATCGCCAACAAAAAAACCAGCAAGACTAATTTTTCCACTATGACCATCTGCAAATGATATTGAAGGCATTGACATTAATGTAAAAATTAATGCTAGTATTATTTTCCTCATAATATTCCTTTCCGAATAGTTGAACCGTAACCTAAGACTGTTACATTTTTATTGCAGAGTCTCTTGTGTTTATATCGCGCGACAGATATGCAGTTTTAACCTGTAAAAATCGTTGAATTAATTGTTTTATTTAATTTTAATTTTTGATAACGTTTTAATATGATCGAAAAATTTAATGGAATTTTTTATTTAATTGTATTTTTAGTACATTTTGTAATTTTTGCTGTTTATGCATATCAGACTGTTTTTGCTACAAAAAAATTTTTAGATAAATTCGGCATCGACGATACTGGTGCTGGAATGACAAGATTTTTCGGATCATTATTTATTGGAGCTGTTGCTATGGCTATATGGGTTGGGTTCATAAGACCCGATGGGCTTCAAGGAACATGGGCTTTTTTTAATTTAGTATTTTTACAAAACCTTTCAGCTTTTTGTGTAGGAATTTATACAATTAAAATAAATAAATTAGGCCATACTCCACAAACATCTAATGAAGGAATTATTGCACCCGGTATTTTAACTTTCTTAAGTGCAATACTTTGTTACGGCTTAGCCGATAAAATTTATATCTAAAACCAATTAGGTATTGGTAGACCTTTTTCTTCTAGAAATTTTTTATTGAACATTTTAGTTGCGTATTTATCACTTCTATCACAAAGAATTGTTACAATAGTTTTACCAGGTCCCAATTCTTTACCCATTCTTATTGCTCCAGCGATATTGATACCACAACTAGTACCTAGGCTTAGACCTTCATTTTGAATTAAATCATAAAGTACAGGTAATGCTTCATGATCATCAATTGAATAGGCATCATCTATTTTAGCTTCGCCAAAGTTAGCTGTTACCCTGCTTGAACCAATTCCTTCAGTAATTGATCCACCTTCTGACTTTAGTTTGCCATTCTTTATATAACTATAAAGAGCTGAACCTTTTGGATCAGATAGGTAAATTTTTATATCTTTGTTCTTTTCTTTAAGAGCATTACTCACACCAGAAATAGTTCCTCCTGTTCCAGAAGAACATACAAAGCCATCAACTTTACCTTCAGTTTGTTCCCAAATCTCTTGGCCTGTTCCTTCGTAATGACCTTTGGCATTTGCTGTGTTATCAAACTGGTTAGCCCAAATTACACCGTTATTATTTGTTGGTCTTAATTCATCTGCAAGTCTCGCTGCCACTTTAACAAAATTGTTATCATCTTTATAAGGTTTTGGTGGCACTAATCTTAATTCAGCTCCTAGATTTCTAAGTAAATCTTTTTTTTCTTGAGTTTGATTGTCATTCATTACGATGATTGTTTTATAACCTAAGGAATTTCCTAATAGACCCAAACCAATTCCAGTGTTACCGGCTGTTCCTTCAACAACTGTCCCACCTTTTGTAATTAATTTTTTTTCTTGAGCATCTTTAATTAATGCAAGTGCAGCTCTATCTTTTACTGATCCTCCTGGATTTAAAAATTCTGCTTTTCCATAAATGTTACATCCAGTTATTTCTGAAGCAGCTCTTAGTTTGATTAATGGAGTGTTTCCTATTCCTGAAATAAAATCGTTTTGTGTATTATTCATTATCTGATTTTTTATCACTGTCAGGTGTAATACCATAAGGTTTAAATTCGCTATCAGCTATCCCAACACTTCTCGCTGGAATTCCAACCATCACAGCATTTTCTGCAACATCTTTAGTAATTACTGCATTAGCTCCAATTCTTGCACCTCTACCAACTATTACTGGTCCTAACACTTGTGCACCTGAACCAATAACTACATCCTCTTTTATAGTAGGATGTCTTTTAGTATTACGTTGATCATTTGAATTTATGCTTGGAGCAATTCCACCTAATGTAACCATATGGTAAATAGTTACATTATCACCAATGTCAGATGTTTCTCCAATCACAACCCCCATACCATGATCGATAAATAAATTTTTTCCAATTTTTGCATTTGGATGAATTTCAATTCCAGTTAAGAATCTTGAAAATTGAGAAATGATTCTTGCAATCAAATGAAACTTAGCAGTACTAAAAAAATTAGCTATTCTATGAAAGAATACTGCTTTCACTCCTGGGTAAGTTAATATTAAACTTAATTTAGATTTTGCCGCAGGATCTCTATCAATTATTGATTGTAAAAAATTGCTCATTATTATTCTTTTTTTGATTTTGTGTTAAAAACAGGCTTTATATAGTGATTAATTTATTATATTAAAGGTTTTATTATGTACAAAAATACTAATTGTTTTCATTTAGCAATACCTTGTGGTGATTTAGAAGTAGCAAAGAAATTTTATAGCGAAACTCTAGGATGTAGATTAGATAATTCTGCACAAGAATGGGCTGACGTTGATTTTTGGGGTAATGAACTTACTCTTCATAAAAGTGAACACAAACTAGACAATGAAAGACATGATGTGGATATGGGCAATGTATCAGTTCCACATTTTGGAGTTCATTTATCTAGAAAAGATTTTGATGCTCTTAAGCAAAGATTAAAAGATAGTGGCACTAAATATTATGATGAGCCTTATCTAAGATTTAAAGGAACTAAGTATGAGCAGGAGACTTTTTTTGTAAAAGACCCTAATGAAAATATTTTAGAAATAAAAACTCTTACTTCAAATCCAGATTAGTTCTTTATAATAATTCTAATATATACCACAATATATAGACCTCAATTTTCTTTGACTCATTATCTCAATTCGCGTTAAGCTTAATTTTTAAATTTAAAAGGAGATAATATGCGAATAATTAAAACTACACTTGTAGCTGGATTAATCTCAATTTTATCAATCTTTTCTGCACAAGCAGAAAAAGTTAAAATTGGAGATCCAGGATGGACAGGTGCTACAGCTATTGCAAACTTATTAGCTGCAGTTGTTACAGACAAAATGGGTGGAGAAGCTGAGCTTGTTCCAGGAAACAATACTGCAATTTATGCAGCGATTGATAGAGGAAAAGGTGAAATTGATGTACATCCTGACATTTGGTTACCAAACCAAGAAGCTTATACAAATGATTTAGTTCCAAAAGGAACTTTGAAATTAAGTAGCAAACCTTACGAAGGAAACCAAGGTTATTGTGTTTCGCAACAGTTTGCTAAAAAAATGAACATTACAGCAATTGAAGACTTAGCAAGACCTGAAGTTGTTAAAGCTATGGATAGTGATGGCAATGGAAAAGGTGAGTTCTGGATTGGCGCTGATGGTTGGGCTTCTGCAAATGTGAACCAAGTTAAATTAAGAGACTATGGTTTATATGATGCTGGTATCGAAGCTGTTAGAGCTGCTGAAGCAGTTAAAAACGCTAGAGTACTAGACTCAATCAAAAAAGGGGAAGGTTATGCATTCTATTGTTACAAACCTCATGCAATTTGGGGAATGGCTGACGTAGTGATGTTAACAGAACCAAAATATGATCCTGCAAAATATAAAATGATTCAACCTAAAGCAGATGCTGACTGGTACAAGAAATCTTATGTTGCATCAAAAGATGCACTTAAGCAAATCCAAATCGGTTGGGCTACATCTTTAGAGAGTCAATCACCAGCAATTGTAGAATTCTTTAAGAATTTTCAATTAACAGCTGATGATGTTTCTGCAATGGCTTATTCAGTTTCAGTTGAGAAAAAAGATCCAGCTGATGTTGCAAGAGCTTGGATGGAAGCAAATAAATCAACTGTAGACGGTTGGTTAGGACTATAATCTAAATCAAAATTTATACTCGGTAATTTAAGATTGCCGGGTATATTTTCCTATAATAAAAGATAAAAATGGATTCATCGAGTTCAGCTATAAAAATTGAAAATGTTTGGAAAGTGTTTGGCAATACTTCTACCGAAGCATTGGATGCAATCCAAAATAAAGGAATTTCAAAAACTGAAGCTTTAGAAGAATATAACTCAGTTATAGGTGTATCAGATGTTTCATTTGATGTTAATCAAGGAGAAATATTTTGTGTGATGGGTTTATCTGGTAGTGGAAAATCTACATTAGTTAGACATATAAACAGACTTTTAGAACCTACATCAGGAAAGATTTTGATAAACGGTCAAGATGTAATGCAGCTTGATAGTGATCATTTGCAAGAACTAAGAAATAAAAAGATAGGCATGGTTTTTCAAAACTTTGCGCTTATGCCTCATAGATCAGTAGTAGATAATATTGCAATGCCTCTTGAAATAAGAGGAGTAAGTAAAAATGATCGTTTAGATGCAGCTAATAAAATTTTAGAAATAGTTGAATTACAAGGTTGGGGTAACAAATTTGCTCATGAATTATCTGGAGGAATGCAACAAAGAGTAGGACTTGCAAGAGCACTAGCTGCAGATCCAGAATTACTTTTAATGGATGAGCCTTTTAGTGCATTAGACCCATTAATTAGAAGACAGCTTCAATCAGAATTTATCAAACTTTCAAAACAGATGAAAAAGACAACAGTTTTTATAACTCACGATTTAGATGAGGCAGTAAGAGTAGGGCATAGAATTGCTATTATGAGAGACGGAAAGGTAATTCAAATTGGCACCCCTGAAGAAATCGTAGTTAATCCAGCTGATGAATATGTTGCAGACTTTGTTAAAGGAATTTCTAGACTTAAAGTTGTTCAGGCAAAAACAATTATGCAAACCGTTGAAAGTTATGAAAATTTAAATGGTAAGTTGGAAGAAAATTTACAAAGTGTAGATGAGCATGAATTGCTAAGTAAATTAATTGAAGTTTCAAAATCAAAAGATAAGCCATTAGTTGTTAAAAATAATGAGCAAAAAAATATTGGAGTTATTACACAATCAGATCTTTTAAAAGCTGTAATAGAGGGTGGAGATGGAGAATAAACAAATAAATAACCCTAGTAGATCTGAGCTAATTACTGATTTTGTTAAGTCAAATCCAGAATATTATATTAAAGAGTTCCAAAAAATTGGAAGTAAACCAACATTCTCATTTTCATTTAATTTATATGCGGGAATCCTAGGTCCAATTTGGTTTGGAATGAGAAATATATGGAATTGGGCATTAGCCTTTTTGATAATTGAAACATTTTCAGTTGTTCAAATTATAAGAGGTTTATTTGGGAATATTACCAAAGATGCTGTTGAAAAAATAAAACAAGTTGAATCTACAATAGCATTTAGAAATAAACAGTTAGAAGCAGCTATTACTAACAATCCAGATAAAGTTGATGTTTATAAACGTAATATTAAATCCTTAGAGGATGCAATGCAGGGATATATTGATGAAGTTGCAAGAATTGAAGCATCTGCAATTTGGATAACTATTTTTGGTATTGCTTTATTAATTTCGATTAAAATAGTTCAAGGGATTCTTGCTAATTCTGTATTAGAAAAAAGATATTCAGAATGGTTATCTGACAAAACAATAAGACCAGGAATGCAAACTAAGAACTTTATTTCCAGCACAATTTTTGCTGCAGTGATTATGTTTTTCTCAGTTGTGCATTATAGTTTTCCAGGTGTTATTACTATAATGGATGACTTTCCAACTCATCCAGACATAAGACTTACTTCAATAAAATGGGTAGAAACTATTTTTGACTATGCTGTTTTAAAAGGAGATGCTTTATTTACAGCAATCACTATTGGTATTAGATCAGTATTGGATTTTTTAGAATTACTATTTGTTAAAACTCCATGGATAGTAATCATTACTACCATAGTAACTTTAACAGGACTAGCTGCAGGCCCAAGAGCTGCAATTTATTCAGCAGGATTTTTATGTTACATGGGATTTTTAGGTTTTTGGGTAAAAGCCATGACTACCTTGGCTCTTCTAGGAACAGCTGCTGTACTAAGTATTGTTATTGGAATTCCGCTTGGAATTTTTTGCGCAAGACGTCAAAGATTTTATTCAATGATAAGACCAATAATGGATTTTATGCAAACAATGCCAGCCTTTGTTTTCATGATCCCAGTAATTGCATTCTTTGGTACAGGGAAGGTCGCTGCGGTTATAATTACAATGATTTTTGGAGGGACACCTGTGGTAAGATTAACAGTCCTAGGATTAAGAGGTGTACCTGAAACAATTAGAGAAGCTGCAATCGCTTATGGCGCATCTAAATGGTATCTATTAAGAAAAGTAGACTTACCATTAGCAACACCATCTATCTTAGCAGGTGTAAACCAAACAGTAATGTTAAGCTTAGCAATGGTGGTAGTTGCATCTCTAATCGGTGCAAAAGGATTAGGACAAGATGTTTTAGAAGCACTTCAATATGCAAATGTTGGACAAGGTATTTTAGCAGGTGTTGCAATTTTATTTGTTGCGTTAATTCTTGATAGGGTTGTTCAAGGTAAGAAAAGAGTTTAATTATTCCTAATGGAATATGCTTTATTAGGATTTTTTACAGGATTAAGTTTAATTTTAGCTATAGGCGCACAAAATATTTTTGTAATTGAACAAGGTTTAAAAAAACAGCACGTATTTCTTGTTTGTTTAATATGTTCAATATCTGATTTAATATTAATATTTTTAGGCATCTTCCTTTTTCATTATTTTAATCAAATCTTTAATCAAACAGTAGAATTAATCTTAAATATACTTCTGATATTGTTTTTATTGCACTTCATTTATACAAAACTAAAAGCTCATTATTCAGAAATTAACTTTAGTAATGATTTAACAAATATTTCAAAAACAAATATATTTATAAAAACTCTTGGATTTACATACCTAAATCCACACGTTTACTCAGACACAGTTTTTTTTCTTGGGAATTTTTCTAAAAATTATTTATTAAACCAAAAAGTAGCTTTTGGGATTGGCGCAGCTATAGCTTCATTTTTATTTTTTTTTGCTTTAGGTTACCTATCAAATTATTTATCTAAATATGCTAAAAGTAGGAAAATTTGGAGAGTTATTAATATATTTATTATAACTTTTATGAGTATTTTAGTTTTATATATAGTTAAGGAGACATTATGAGCAGTATTTATGTAGATGATGTAGGAAAAGGTTTTCCATTTGTTTTTGTCCATGGATATCTTGGTTCATCTGAAATGTGGTGTTTTCAAAAAAATTATTTCTCAAAATATTACAGAGTCATTGCACCTGCTTTACCTGGATTTGGTGAAAGCTATAAAACACAATCTTTAAACTCTATTAATGATATGGCGAATAAAATAATAGAAATTCTAAATCAAAAGAAAATTGATAAATTTAATTTGATTGGTCATTCCATGGGAGGAATGGTTGTTCAAGAAATAACAAAAATCGTTGGTTATAGAGTTAATAAATTAATTTGTTTTGCTACAGGATCTATAGGAGATATTCCTGGTAGATTTGAAACAATGGATGAAACAAGAGAAAAATTAAAAAAAGATGGAACAAAAATTTCATTTTCAAGAGTTCCTCCAAAATGGTTTGTAAAAGGCAATAAAGATAAAAATTATTTTTTATGTGAAAATGCTGTTAAAAATGTTTCATTAGAAACAGCTGATAATGCTTTGCTTGCTATGAAAAATTGGAAAGGAATTGATAATTTAAAAAATATCAAAAACGAAACTTTAATTATTTGGGGAGATAAAGATATTTCTTATAATTTTGATCAAGTTGATACTTTAAATAAAAATATTAAAAATAGCCGTTTAGAAATCTTTAAAGGATGTTGTCATAATGTTCATTTAGAACAACCGGATAATTTTAATATTTTAATAAAAAATTTTTTAGATTAATATTCTTAAAAAGATAAAAAATTAAATGGCAAACATAAAATTTACTGGTGTTCATAAATCATTTGGTGCTAATAAGATAATTAAAAATTTTAATCTTTTAGGTAAAGAAGATGAATTTCTTGTTTTGGTAGGACCATCAGGATGTGGAAAATCAACTCTATTAAGAATGATTGCGGGATTAGAAAAAATAGATGAAGGTGAAATTTTTATTAATGATCAAAAAATTAATGAACTTCATCCTTCAAAACGTCAAACTGCAATGGTTTTTCAGTCTTATGCTCTTTATCCTCATATGAACGTTTATGAAAATATGTCTTTTGGTTTAAAGATTGAAAAAAGACCTAAAGAAGAAATTAATATAAAAGTTATGCAAGCCGCAAAAATTTTAAAAATTGAGGAACTATTAGAGAGAAAACCAAAACAACTATCTGGAGGTCAAAGACAACGTGTTGCTATTGGAAGAGCTATTACAAGAAATCCAAAAATATTTTTATTTGATGAACCTTTATCTAACCTCGATGCAGCATTGAGAGCAGAAATGAGGGTTGAAATATCTAAATTACACAATCAAATCAAAACAAATATGATTTATGTAACTCATGATCAAGTAGAAGCTATGACACTAGCAGATAGAATAGTTATTTTAAATCAAGGAAATATTGAACAGGTTGGTACACCTGAGGAAATATATAATGATCCTGCAAATATTTTTGTTGCTCAATTTATTGGCACTCCTAAAATGAATATTTTAGATGTGAAAGAAGAAAATATTGTTTCAGAAAATACAATTAAATTGCTAGGTAATGATATCCAATTCGAAAAATTAAAATTAAAAAAAACTAAACATTTTTTGGGTATTAGACCTGAGCATTTGAGAGCAAATCAAAAAACTCAATGTACTTTTAATCCTGAAATAGAATTGATCGAAAACCTTGGTAATGAAAAAATTGTATATATGAAAAAAGATGAACATCAATTAAGTGCAAAAATTCCAAGCAATATTGAAATAGGAAATTCTATAGGTTTTGATTTAAATGATATTTTTATTTTTGATGAAAATAGTAATAGATTAAGATCATAACACAACTTATAATTGACAAATTTTAATTTTTTCACATTTTTTAAATAAATGATATGAGACAATCACATAGCTGATATGTGTCGGCCCTGTCTTTGCTAAATAGAATCATTTTAATATAGTTTCTCTATTAAAAGGAGGAGAAATGAAAAATATAATAAAAATGTTTTGCGTAATTTCGTTTTTTATTTCGAATATTGTTTACGCAGACATAAAGTTTTGGACTACAGAAGTTCAGCCTGCCCGAATGGCTAAGCAAGAGGAAATGGCAAAAGCTTTTGAAGCTAAAACAGGTATTAAAGTAGATGTGATACCGGTTGAAGAAAAAGAACTAGGTACAAGAGCTACAGCTGCTGCTGCAGCAGGAGACTTACCAGACGTTATTTATCACACTTTACAATATGTATTACCATGGGCTGAAGCAGGAATATTAGATGTAGATGCTAACAATGCAGTTGTGAAAGAATTAGGTAAAGATACATTTGCACCAGGTGCACTTAACATGGCAAAAAAAGGTTCAAAGATTGCAGCTGTTCCCGTTGATGGATGGACACAAATGGTTGTTTACAGAAAAGACCTTTTTGAAAATGCAGATTTAGCACCTCCAACAAGTTATGCAAACATTGTAGCTGCTGTTGAGAAGCTATCAAAACAAAATGGAATGTTTGGTTTTGTTGCTGCAACTAAAACTGATGAAAATTTCATGAGTCAGGTTTTAGAACACGTTCTTTTAGCAAATGGGGTTAATATTGTTAAAAAGGGTGGTATCAAGAAACAAGGTAAAAAACTAAAAGAAGCATTAGAGTTTTATAAAGTAATTGCTAAAGCAAGTCCTCCAGGTGAATTGTACTGGAAACAATCTAGAGCACTTTACTTTGCAGGAAAAACTCCAATGATTATTTGGTCACCATTTATTATGGATGAGCTTGCAGGTTTAAGAGACTCGGCTCCACCAACAATTAACAGTGACCCTACATCACCTGAACTAGCGTCTAAAACTGGTTTCATAACTAATTTTAGTGGACCTAGTAACAAAAAAGGTGCTGCATGGGCAGATATTAGATATTTTGGTATAACAGCTGACGCTGACACAGATGAAGCTAAACAATTTATCATGTACTCAATGGATGAAGGTTACACAAGTACATTATCGATAGCTCCAGAAGGTAAATTTCCTGTAAGAAGAGGAAATTCAAGTGACCCTGAAGCTTTCACGAAAGCTTGGAGTAAACTACCTGTTGGAGTTGATAGAAAAGCACCTTTGTCAGATCTATACGACCCAGATGTAATTAATAATATTGTAGCTGGTTTGGATACTGCAAATAGATGGGGTGTTAAAGAAGGTGAACTATCAAGAGCATCAAAAGTCATAAATTCTCAATTTATTAATAGAATTACTAGACTTTATATTGATGATCAAATTGATGTCGATGAAGCTGTTGATATGATTAATAAATCATTAGCTAAATTCAATTAATTTAAATTTTTTAAAAAAGCGGATAATATAAATTATCCGCTTTTTTTATGAATGATACTTTAGCAAATACAGAAAAAAAAACTGCATATATACTAACACTACCTGCAGTCCTTTTAGTTTTTTCAATAATTTTATTTCCAATTTTTGCAAATATTTGGATTAGTTTTAAAGAAGTTGAATTAAAAGATATTCGAATTCCAGAACCAAGAGCAAAAAAAATTGTAAAATCTATTTCTGATGAGCCCTCTAAAATAAAAATATTATATAAGTTAAGAAACAGTTCATTAATTCAAGAGATAAGATACGTTTCATTTCAAGATAATTTTCCAAAAAATTTTGAAATTGAAAATTTAGATCCAAGATGTTCTTACGAAAAGTATAAGTTAAAATGTGAATTTGGAAATTGGCCAGCTAAATATAGGGAAAATTTCCAAGTAATATTTGCAACAAATGATGGATCAAAAATAGACAAAAAAAATCTTAAATCTATTAAACCAAAATTGGATGGGAAATCTGATAATATATTGCTTAATACTAACTTTACTCTTAAAAACTTTAAAAAAGTTTTATTTGAGAATGAATTTATAGATTTACTACTAACAACGTTTTATTACACATTCTTTGGAACCGTTGGCTCAATAGTATTTGGGATTTTAACAGCTCAAATGGTAAATCAAAAATTTTATGGAAGAACATTTATGAGAAGTGTTCTGCTTTTCCCTTATGTTGCTCCAGTTGTTGCATTAGCTTATACTTGGGAACTGTTACTAGATCCGAATAGCGGAACGTTAAATAGTTTACTATTAAATTATCAAATTATTGAAACACCAATAAATCTTCTTGGACAAAAATATATTGAAATTAGTATATTGGGTTTTGATTTTAAATTAAGGTTAGCGCTTACAACAGTTATTATGTTTGAAATTTGGAGGTATTTTCCTTTAGCCTTTTTATTTATTCTTGCGAGACTTCAAGCAATTCCAAAAGAATTATATGAGGCCGCTGATGTTGATGGAGCAAGTCCTTTTCAAAAATTTTTTAATATTACACTTCCTCAAATTACCGCAGTAATTTCGATTTTATTCATGATTAGGTTTATTTGGAATTTTAATAAATTTGAGGACGTCTTTTTATTAACTGGAGGTGCATCAGGAACGAGAACTTTACCAATAAATGTTTATCAACAAGGTTTTGCAATATCAGACATTGGAATGGGTTCAGCTGTTTCAATAGTAATCGTTGTGTTGCTTTTAATGTTTATGTTTTTTTATTTTAAACTTTTAGGAAAGAAAGTAGATGAGAACTAAAAATACAATATTATTTTCATTGATATCTACTTTTTTCTTAATTTTTTTAATTTCGATTTGGAAGATATTAGCAACATTGCAAGGTTTAAGTATTAATAGTTTTAATATAGAAATAATTTTTATATTTGGTTTTTTTATATCATTAACTCACTTAGGAATAGGTGATAGAATTAAATCAATTTATAAATCAATCATTTTTTCATCTATATTTGTTTTTTGTGATGGTTACTTAATACAAAAATTGCCAATTTGGTATAATGTAGGTATATTTTTAATATTATATTTTTTCACCAATAAAATTAGCAAATATACTTTTATAGGTTTAAAAGAAGAGCACTCTACACAAGTAATTTTATTCGACTTCTTAACATTATTTGGAATTTTATTTTTCTCTTTTGTAATACTTTTTCCATTTTACATGATGTTAGTAACAAGTTTCAAAACACAAATAGCTTTGTTAGTGAATCCTTTAGATTTTAGTATCAATTTCGGACAAGATATAAAAGATTTATTTAAATCTTATTTTGTAATTTTTAAATCTTATAAATTTGGAAAATATATAGTGACAAGTACTATTGTTTCTGTTGGTACCGTTATTATCACTCTTCTTTTTGCAATACCTGCTGCTTATGCAGTTGCAAGATTAAATTTCTTTGGAAAAACATTTTTGTCTACTTCTATACTGATAATATACATGTTCCCTGCAATTGTTCTTGTTATTCCATTGTATACGATATTTAGTCAATTGGGCTTACGTAACTCTATAGAAGGTTTATTAATTGTATATACAGCAACAACTCTTCCAGTAGCTATTTATATGTTACAAGGATATTTTAAAAGCATACCGAAAGAATTAGAGGAAGCTGCAATTTTAGACAAATTAAGTTGGTTTGGAATTATAACAAAAATTATAATTCCCTTGAGCATTCCTGCAATTTCATCTGTAGCTTTATATGTTTTTATGATTGCTTGGAATGAGTTTTTATTTTCTTTGATGTTTTTAGACAATCCTAATTCATTTACATTATCAAGGGCTATCCAATATTTAAGTGGAGATGCAGAAACGCCAAGACAATATTTAATGGCAGGCTCAGTGGTTGTTACATTACCAGTACTATTTATATTTGTTTATTTTGAAAAATATTTAGTAAGTGGTCTGACTGCAGGAAGTGTCAAAGGTTAATGAGAAATTTGATTAATAAAGCTCAAAAGACCTTACTGGGTAACAGAAGAAAAGGGTATACCTTACCTACAAATAATAAGCTTTACCCAGCTCAATGGAATTGGGACTCTGCGTTTATAGCACTAGGTTATTCTTATTTTAATTTAAACCATGCACTTAAAGAAATTACAACATTGCTAGATGGTCAGTGGAAAGATGGCATGGTTCCTCACATATTATTTCATGATACGAATACAAACTATTATCCAAATTATACTGCTTGGAATTGTGGTAATAAAATTCATTCATCTGGTATTACTCAGCCTCCTATTTTATCAACTATTTTGAAATTGATTTTAGATAAAAACAAAATATCTAATAAACAAACTAAAGAAGTTAAAAAAATTGTAAAAAAAATAATTAGATTTCATGAATGGTTTATTAAATTTAGAGATCCGAAGAAAACTGGGTTAGTTTCAATTCTTCATCCTTGGGAAAGTGGATATGATAATTCTCCTATTTGGGATGAACCAATGGAAAAAGTAACTATTGAAAAAAATTTAAAATATAAAAGAGCAGATAATAAACTTGTTAACCCAGATCATCGACCTCTTAATATAGACTATGATAGATATGTATCTATTAAGAATAATTTAAGAAAAAAAAAATATAATCCTAAAAAAATTTTTAAATCTTCTTTATTTAATGTTGTGGATGTTGGATTTAATTCTTTATTTTTAAAGGCTAACAAAGATCTTATTCAAATATTAAATAAGTTTAATCTAGAGAGTTCTAAAATAAGTAATTATGTCAAAATTACTGAAAAAAATATTTTAAAGTTATATGACAAAAAGAAAGAAGCTTTTTTTTCAAAGGATATAAGAAATAAGAAAAAAATTTATGTACCTTCGATTACAAATTATTTTATCCTTTTTGCAGATTTAAATAACGATTTAATTAATAAGAAATTAATTAAAAGTCTTAAAAATCATAATAAAAATGATAAATATTTTTTTTCTTCAATTAAACCAAATCATAAAAGTTTTGAGGAAAAAAGGTATTGGAGGGGTCCGATTTGGGTAAATTGTAATTGGTTTATTTACAAAGGATTAATGAATAAAGACAATTCTTTTTCAAGAAAAATTAAAAGAAAAACGATACAAATGATTGAGGCAAATGGTTTTCATGAATATTATACCCGAAAAAGTGCTAAACCTATGGGGGCCAAGAATTTTTCTTGGTCAGCAGCTCTTTATTTAGACTTAGTGTTAAATTAAAATTAACCTGTATATCCGTATTTTTTCAATCTTACGTCACCAGTTCTTGCATGTGCTTCCATACCCTCGTATCTTGAAAGTCTTGCAGCTGCAGCTCCAACTAATTCTGTAGATTCTTTTGTCATTCTTTGGAAGCTTAGTGTTTTGATGAATTTTCCTACAAATAAACCACCTGTGTATCTTCCAGCTCCTTTTGTAGGTAAAATATGATTTGTTCCTGAACATTTATCTCCATAAGCAACAGTTGTTTCTTCACCAACAAATAAAGAACCATAATTTTTTAATCTGTTGTGGAACCAATCTAAATTCTTTGTTTGTACCTCTAAGTGTTCAGGTGCATACTCATCACTAATAGTAGCCATCTCTTCATCACTATCACAAAGAACTACTTCTCCGTAATCTCTCCAAGCTGCCTCAGCATTTGTTCTTGGTAATTCTGGTAATTCAGCAATTAATTCTGGAACTCTTTTCATTACTTTTTCTGCTAGTTCTTTACTTGTAGTGTACAACCAAGCAGGTGAATTATAGCCATGCTCAGCTTGACCAACTAAATCTACAGCTACAATTTCTGGATCAGCAGTTTCATCAGCGATTATTGCAATTTCAGTTGGACCTGCAAATAAATCTATTCCAACTTTACCAAATAAAATTCTTTTTGCTTCAGCAACAAATTGATTACCTGGACCTACTAAAATATCAGCAGGCGCATTTCCAAATAAACCATTTGTCATAGCTGCAATTGCTTGTACTCCACCTAAGTTCATTATTACATCTGCACCACAAAGATCAGCTGTATAAACAATAGTAGGATGAACACCAACACCTGGTTTTGGTGAGCTACATACTAGAATATTTTTAACACCAGCAACTTTTGCAGTTGTTACACTCATCACAGCAGAAGCTATATGTGCGTATCTACCAGCAGGAACATAACATCCAGCAGTATTTACAGGAATTAATCTTTGACCAGCATACAAACCTTCTGAAAGTTCAACCTCAAAATCTTGTCCATAATTTTTTAATTGTGCTTCTGCAAATTTTCTAACTCTTTCATGAGAAAACTGAACATCATCTTTAGTTTTTTGATCTAAATTTTTTTTAATCTCTTCAATTTTTTCTTTGGAAACGATTACATCACCCTCAAATTTATCAAATTTTTTTGAAAGTTCTTTACAGCCTTCTTCTTTAGTTTTTTCAATATCTTTTAAAATATTTTCAACTATTTCTCTTGTTTTTGTATCATCTGTTGAAGATGTTTTTGGTGATTTTTTTAAATATTGTATTGCCATTATCGTTTCCTTTTTTTTGAGCCTCTTTAATAAAGTATAAAAGCAATGAATTCAATAAGTTTGCTTAATTTAGAACTAATCTAATGCAACTACTGCCGCTGCAATAGAGGCTAATCGTGCTTGAGCTTCATCAGATCTACTTGTGATCACAACTGGTACTTTTCCACCGACCACAACTCCTGCGGCACATGCTCCACTAAAATATATCAGCATTTTTACTAAAGCATTCCCAGTTTCTACACTCGGCACTAACAATACATCCGCCTCACCAGCAACTAAATTTTTAATTCCTTTTATTGCTGCTGATTTTTTTGAAATACTGTTATCAAATGCTAAAGGACCAAATACATCAGCATTTAAATTTTCTTCTTTTGCTAATTTTGTAATTTCTGCAGCTTCAATAGAACTTGGCACACTTTCCAAAACTTCTTCAGTAGCAGATAATACGGATACTTTTGGTCTTTCTATTCCTATTCTATTTGAAAAATTAACGACATTCTTAAGAATATGCATTTTTGTTTTAACATTTGGTAAAACATTTAATGCTCCATCAGTAATAATTAATGGCTTATCATCTTTACCGATAGTCATATGCCAAATATGACTTAATCTTGTTTTTCCCAACAAATTATATTCACGTTTAAGCACTTCTTTCATAAGTACATCAGTATGAATATGGCCTTTCACTATTATTTTTACCTTGCCTTCACTTGCTAATTTAGCAGCAATTTTAGCCGTATCATTCTCTACAGGTTCATGAATAAGCTCATATTTAGAGATATCCCACTTAATATCTTCAGCACATTTTTGAATTTCTACTTCATGACCAATAAATATAGGCTCAATTAAATTTTCATTAACCGCGTCTTGAACGGATAACATAGGCAAAGGTTTGCCAGCATTTACAACTGCAACTTTAACTCCTTTTTTTTTATGAGCTAAATCTAATAAGTTGTTTGGACAGACAATTTCTTTGTTTGAAAGCATTTTTTTCTACAAATAAGTGAAAAAACTGAACATGTATATAAAAAAAATTCTTTATATAAATTGAACAAGTTTATATAATTGATCTTGAGCGGGGGAGACTTTGGAAATTGTAACTAAAATAGCGCCAATCATATTGGCCTTGATAATGTTAGGCTTAGGCCTAGGATTAAAGCTAGAAGATTTTGGCAGAGTATTAAAATCACCAAAAGATTTTATTGTTGGTTTTATTTCTCAATTAATAATTCTTCCAATTGTAGCATATCTATTAATTTTAATTTTTAAAACACCGCCAGAAATAGCAATAGGGGTTATGATCATAGCTGCAGCTCCAGGTGGAGTTACGTCTAATATTATGACTAAATTTGCTGATGGAGATGTTGCATTATCAATATCTTTAACAGCTGTTATTAGTTTGTTAAGTATAATTACCGTTCCTTTAATAATCTTTAATTCCGCAGACATGTTAGGGATAACTGAAGTTTCTCAAAATATTTCAATGACAGGGATAGCATTAAAAATGTTTTTAGTGGTAACGGTACCTGTAATTTTAGGAATGATTATCAGAAAATTTGCTGAAAATTTTGTAGCTTCTAAAGTTGGAATATTTAACAAACTCAACATCGTGTTATTTGCAATTTTCTTTTTTGCAGCGTTTTACGAAGAAAAAGAAAATTTAGTTAGCTTCATAATGCAAGCTGGTTTAATTACTTTGATATTAAATGTATCGATGATGGTTATTGCATATTACATTGCAAAAGCTTTTGCCTCAGGAGTTAAACAAATGAGATGTATTGCCTTAGAATGTGGATTACAAAATGGTACTTTAGCTATATTCGTTTCTACACAAATATTTGGCACTGATATATTATATGCAATACCAACAGCTGCTTATGCATTAATCATGTATATAACTGGATTTATATTTATTTTTATTTTAAGAAAGTCCAATTAAGTATTGATTATTCTTATTTGATTAAAAACTTTATAAATAAAATGGCTTAAGCTAAGCATATTTTTATTAACCATACCCTTTGTTGTTACAAAAGCACTATCTTTAGCATTGTATGTAATTAATTTTTTATCATTTATATGAAGAAATTTTTTATCAACTAAATATTTTATTTTTCTAACAACTGTAGGTCTAGGAATACCAGTTATCTCAGAAATTGACATGGCATTAACCCCTCTTTTATCTGATCCCCGAATCTCTTTTCTATATGAATCTAAATGTTGTTTTTTTGGAGTAAATTTTGGATTTTTAATTGTATTTATTAGCACAACCATGCCGATTGCAAAAACTTCTAAATCCTTTAATTCTTCTCTCCATCTTTTAATAAAAATAAACCAAAATTTATTAAACTGATATAAGCAATAAGAAAAATTTTCTTTTATTGCTAATATTATTTCTTTAACAGAGTAAACTTCGGTTACTAATTTTTCTTTTTTTAAAATTTTATTAAATTCATGCAACATATTTGCAACCTCAGTAAGAGTATCGACCGCTTTTGCTGAGTAAAGGGTATCTCGAACAACAAATATTTTCTTACCGGTTCTTTTAATTACTCTTTGTTCTTCTAATTCTAAAACTTTTCTTCTAATACTTTCTTTTGGAACTCCTAGATCTTTTGAAATGTCTGAAATATTAATTTTATTAATTTCGATTGATTTATCCCTATAAAATGTGTCGTAGTTAATTTTTACACCATTTTGTCTGAAATATATAAGGTCTTGATGTATCAAATATATAATGAGAACAAACTTATCTATGTCTTTGTAATGATCATAGGCTCTTACAAACCAGTTGCTTGTTAAAGTAAAATAAGCGGGCGCCAGTGCGGCAAAATTATCTTGAATTACTTTATTGATTGTCTTCTCATCAATATGTTCAGATATACTTGGTATTGTGTTCATATTTTAAAAAAAACCCAATATGAACAAGTTTATATTTAGAGTCAACCCATTATGGACAACCCTAGTATGTAATAAATGATCTTATAATGATTAAAATTAGACTTATAAAATAAATATGAGTACAGAAAGCTTACATAGAACATCCGAGATTGTAGAGACCCCCTCTCAATATGTTGAAGCTCCGAAAAGGGTTAACGTGGATGTTCTAAAGCAAAGACTTCTAGAAGAAAAGAAGAAGGAAAAAGTTAAACGAACAATAATTTTATCATCTGTTATCGTTTCTTTGGGTGCTCTAACGATGTTAACTTATTAAATTTTCTAAATCTTTCTTTATTATATCCGGTATAGAAATTTCTTTTTTTGAGTTATTTTTATACCGGACATATTTATTTTGTCCTGGATACATTATTTCCTTAACACCTTTTATCTTAGGAAGTTTTTTTATTGTTTTAATATTTTCTTTAATTCGTTGGTTGAAATTTTTTTGAAATAAATTTGCTTTAAAAGTAATAAATAAATGTCCAATATTTTGTGGACCTGAAAAATCATCAAATGGATCTTTAACTCTTCCTGCGTGATTTCCTCCAGTTAAAACTCCACTTAATATATCTACCATCCAAGCAAGTCCCGATCCTCTAAAGCCTGCAATTGGTAATTGAACTCCGGCTAATGCTTTTTTTGCATCGATGGTTGGTTTGCCAAATTTATCTAAAGCAACTCCCGTAGGAATTGATTGATTATTTCTTGCGGCAACTCTAATTTTGCCTCTGTTAATTACTGAAATTGATGTGTCTAAAATAAAAGGGATTTTAGAACCAGTAGGGGATCCAAAACAAATTGGATTTGTTCCAAATAAAGATTTTAAAGCACCGTGGGGAGCAACTGCAGGTGGAGCATTTGTATAGATCATTGTAATTAAATTTTTCTTTACCGCTTGTTCTGCGTAGTAACCAGATAAACCATAGTGACCACTGTTTTTAACCGCTACCATTCCTATTCCAGTTTTTTGTGCATGCTTGATTGCAGTTTTAATTCCTAGATCTGCAGCAACAAAACCAATACTATTTTTTGCATCTATGTGTGAAATAGAAGAAGAAATTTTTTTAATTTTAATTTTTGGTTTTGGATTAATTACTTTTTTAGAAATTCGATCACAGTACATTTTAAGTCTTGATAAACCATGTCCATATGCACCAACTAGTTCAGCGTTGATTAATGCATTAGCAGAAATCAAAGCATGATCTTTACTTAGGCCAAATTTTTGGAATATTTTAATGACTTGTTTTTTTAAAACTGGGGTCTTCATTTCATCCCCTTAACATTTATCCTTTTCCACGCCAAGGAATAGTTTTATCAATTATTTTTCTTAATGTAATATCAAATAAAAGACCTAGTAGACCCATAATAAATATCGTTATCCAAATTACCTCATATTGGAAGTACTTTTTAGCAACGTTTTCAACAAAACCAATACCGGTTGTACCTGCTAAAAACTCTGCAGCAACAAGCGTTCCCCAACACATACCAACAGCAACTCTAATTCCTGTAAGAATTTCAGGAAGTGAATTTGGGAAAATTACATGTCTTAAAATTTGTTTTTTAGTAGCTCCTAGCGAGTGGGCTGCATGGATTTTTGATAGTTGTGTTCCTGAAGCACCAGCTCTTGCAGAAATAATCATTATCGACAAAGAGACCATAAATAACAAGAATACTTTTCCTGAGTTGTCAATTCCAAGTACCGAAATAATCAAAGGTGCCCATGCAAGAGGAGGAACAGGTCTGTAAAGTTCAATTAATGGATCAAAAAAACCTTTTGCAAATCTGTTTAGGCCCATAAATAATCCTAAAGGTACACCAATTATAATACCGAAGATTAATCCTAAAAACACTCTCATAAAAGAGTCCCAGATATGTCCGTATGGAACAGGTACTTTAAATAATTTAAAGTCACCTGTAACAAATTTTAATACATTGCTCTTAAAGTTTTCTTTTACAATTCCATCTTTTGAATGTACCGGATATTCACCGGGCAATATATCTGCTATCCAATCTGGTAAAATAAATCCTATCATTTTACTCACATCAACCATTTCAATCCATAAAAGAGGAATATTTTTGTAGCCAACGCTTGGTTTTGACATCAGTATAAATTTATTAAAAGTATCAGATGGCTTTGGTAACCATCTTCCTGATCCTTGTTCAGAGCATGTTGGTCCACTTGCTACAATTGTTCCTGCTGGAAATAGAAGAATATCAATTAATCTTAATCCACCTTGTTCTTTATTTTGCAATTCGTCAAATTCAATTATTGCAGCCTGCATTTCATTTAATGCATTAGGGGGATAGATACTTGCAAACTCTATTCTTCTTGCAATTTTAACAATGTTCTTTGCATAATCAGATGCAATTTCTTCATTATCATTTAAACCTTTTCTATATGTTTTAATATCATCTTTAAGTTGTTTAATTGAGCTTTTGAACTGTGGGTTATGATTTTTTAATTTGAAAAATTTGTCATCAATTTTTTTTAGTTCTGCTGCAGCTGCATTAAATTTTAAGCCTTTATTAGTTTGAGGTGCAGTCGGTATTTCAATGGTATTTTCTATAGAACCACTTCCAGAATCTATTGTTGTTATTCCCCAACCACCTTGTTCATTAATAAGTTTCTGTCTTTCAGTTTTCTGAGCATCTGTTTCAAAAGGATAATCTTTTTTTTGGAAATTTGAACTTAGAAGTTTTATTTCTTCAGTCATTTCCTTAAGTTTAATTTTGGTATCCATTTCCATTAATTCTTCATTTGTTAAAAAAGGAATTAATTTAGAAGTTCTATCAATGTAACTTACAAGGATTGTTTTTTGTTGATCATTTAGATCTGGAGATGCTTTTATTTCATTTGCAATTTTTACAAGATTTTTATTTTCAATTTTAATAATGGATGTGCTTTTAAATTCTCTTTCTTCAATAGGGAACTGATATTTTAAACCTAATAATGATTCATTAATTTTAGCGACTTGACATAATTCATTTGCTGATTTTGGATAAAAACCTTTTGCAATGTCCCAGGAATAATAAAGCCATAGCATTAGAATTACACTGCTACCAACGATTACCCAGTGCGTTCCACCTTTAGCTCTTTCAGGATTACCAAAGACTGCATCCACTTTTTCAGTTCTAATTAATCTTCTTCCATAAAGAATGCATCCAATTACAGCTACAAATATTAAGATCGTTACAAATTGGGTTAACATTAATTATCTTTCCCCATTATTTCTTCTTCCATATTCCAAATCATGGATAAAATTTCTTCTCTTGTTGATGAAAATTCTTTATTTTTTTTAATTTCCCTTAAATCTTGTGTAAGACCCATTTCAGCAAATGGAAGATTGTACTCTTTATGTATACGCCCTGGTCTTGGTGCCATCACATACAATCTTTCACCAAGTAACAATGCTTCTTCAACGGAGTGTGTAATTAAGATAATTGTTTTTCCTGTTTCTTTCCAAATTTTTAAAACTAAAGACTGCATCTTTTCTCTTGTTAATGCATCTAAAGCTCCTAATGGTTCATCCATTAAAATTAAATCTGGATCATTGATTAAACATCTTGCAAGCGCAACTCTTTGCTGCATACCTCCAGATAGTTGATAAGTAGGTGTGTTACCAAAACCTTTAAGACCAACGATATCTAACCATTCGTCAACTTTCTTAGCTGTAACTTCAGGATCTTCTTTCTTCATCCTAAGTCCAAAATTTACATTCTCAGCTACCGTTAACCATTCAAACAAAGCACCTTGTTGAAATACCATTCCTCTTTCAACACCAGGTCCATCAATTTCATTATTATTAAGTGTTATTTTTCCTGAGGTAGGTCTTAAAAATCCAGCAGTAATATTTAGTAAAGTTGTTTTTCCACAACCAGAAGGACCAAGAACTGTAAGCAATTCTCCTTTTTTTAAAGTAAAGCTGACGTCCTTTAAAGCATGAACTGTTTCTCCTTTGGGAGTTTTAAAAATCATGTTCAGATTTTGAGAAATCAGATCACTCATAAGTGCCTTATATTAGAAATTTGATAAAAAAATAGGCACCAATTATAAAATCAGTGCCTATTTAAAAGTTTTAAACCCTTAAAATTATAAAGGTAAGAAACTTGTATCTACAGCTCCTCCTGGAGTTCCCATACCTTTTAGGAAACCATCAAGATTACCGCTTTCCATAGATGCTTTTGTTTCTTCTGGAGTTAAGAATTTGAAACCACTTAAAGTGTCTTTCATATCTGCAACTGTCATTTCAGAAGCTTTCGCCATAGAATTCATATCAGCTTTACCAGCTTTGTATCTAGCATTTGCTTCATGAGTAACTTCAATGAAAGTTCTTAACATACCAGGGTTTTCTTTCATGAATTTATCTGTAACAGAAGTGATATCTATACCTAAGATACCAGCTGCTCTAGCTTCATCTACAGTTAAAAGTCTTGATCCAACTGCAGTTGCTGCTTTGATAGAATTACCACCAAATAAACATGCCATTACAACATCACCGCTTACCAATGCAGCAGCACCTTCTTCTGGGTCCATTTGAATAATATCCATTTTACCTCTGTCAGCACCAACAACTTTCATACTTTCATCAAAAACGTATTCAGCCATTGTTCCTAAAGGAACAGCAACTTTTTTACCCTCTAACTCAGTAGCGTTTGCTTTTGTAATTCCAGAAGCATTAGATGTAACACATGTAGTTCCACCCATTCCGTATTCCATAGCAATATCAACCAATTTGATAGGTGCATTAGATTTTACAGCATTGATAAAAGGTACTAATCCTTGTGAGTAAGAAATATCGATATCTCCTGCTAACATTGCATCAGTCATTGCTCCACCATTAGTGAAATTTGTCCATTTTACTGGAACACCAAGAGCTTTAGCAAAATTCTTTTTCTGCATGTCTTCTAAATTTGGGCTTGGCCATTCTAGAAAGTATGCAACTCTAACTTCATTTGCAGCTGAATTAGCAACTGAAATTGATAGGTTAAGTGCAAAAATAGATCCTAGAATAAAACTTAGTATTTTTTTCATTTATTCCCCTATGTTTAATTAATTAAATTCTGGATATTTAAATTCAAATTGTCTCCGAAGTAAAACAAAAAAAGAAACTTATACAATTTCTGGTTGTGTCAATAATGTGGTAGTTAATCCATTTATTTTAGTCTAAAGAGGCCTTAAGATTAAATTAAAATATTTTATAGAAAGAAATTTTTATGAGTACACAAAATAAAACAGCAATTCCAAATTCTTTAAATGAGCACTGGATGCCATTCACATCTAACAAAGATTTTAAAGAGAACCCAAGATTAATTGTTGAAGCTAAAGGTGTGTATTTAAAAAATCATCAAGGACAAACGCAAATTGATGCAAGCTCAGGATTGTTTTGTAATCCTTTAGGGCATGGTAGGGAAGAAATTATTGAAGCAATAACAAATCAATTAAAAACTTTGGATTATTGTCAACCTTTTCAACAAGGTTTTGGTGGATCTTTTGAATTAGCTACTAGGATATCAAAACACACTCCAGGAAATTTAAATAGAATGTTTTATACCATTTGTGGTTCTACTGCTGTTGAAACTGCAATTAAAATCGCAATCGCTTATCACAGAGCAAGAGGAGATAGTCAAAGATTTAGATTTGTAGGAAGAGAAAGAGGTTACCACGGAATGAACATTGGTGCGACTTCTGTTGGGGGTATGGTTAATAACGTAAAAACTTTTGCAAGTGTTTTAATGCCAGGTGTAGTTCATATGAGACACACACATTTACCAGAACATAAATTTGTAAGTGGTCAACCAGAAACAGGTGTTGAGTTAGCGGAAGACTTAGAAAGAATTTGTATGAACTTTGGAGCTGAAAATATAGCAGCTTGTATTGTTGAACCTATCGCAGGATCAACAGGTACATTAGTTCCACCAAAAGGATATCTACAAAGATTAAGAGAGATTTGTGATAAGCATGGAATACTTTTGATTTTTGATGAAGTAATTACAGGATGGGGAAGAACAGGTTCTCCATTTGCATCACAAGAGTATGGAGTAACTCCTGATATGATGACAATGGCAAAAGCTACAACAAATGGTATTAGCCCTATGGGAGTTGTTGCATGTAAAGAAGATATATATGATGCCATTGCAGAAAATGCTCCTAAAGGAACAATTGAATTATTCCATGGATATACTTATTCAGGAATTCCAATTTCTGTAGCTGCTGGATTAGCTGTGCAAGATATCATTGAAAAAGATGATATTTTTAACAGAGCTAAAAATTTAGCACCTTATTTCCAAGAAGGTTTAATGTCTTTAAAAGATATCGATGTTGTTGATAACATCAGAGGATACGGAATGATGGGTGGAATTGATATTGTTATGGATAAAAAACCAGGTGCTGCTGGATTTACTTGTTTCAAACATTGCTATGAAGCAGGGGTAAATTTCAAAGCTACTGGTGATTGTTTAATCATTGCTCCAATGTTTATTTGTGAAAAAAAACACATTGATGAGATTATTGAAAAACTTCGAACTGGAATAACAAATTACGCAAAAAGTAAAAAGAATTAATTTTCGTTTATGAAAATTGGAGTTCCTAAAGAAATAAAACCTCAGGAAAATAGAATTGGTTTAACACCAGACAGTGTTAAAACTTTAGTTTCAGAAGGTCATGAAGTGTTTGTTGAAAACAACGGTGGTTTTGAAGCTGGTTTTGAGAACGATCAATATATAAAAGCTGGAGCTAAAATTGCTGACACAGCAGCTGACATTTTTAATGATGCAGAAATAATTGTTAAAGTAAAAGAACCTCAAAAAGTAGAAGTTGATATGATTAGAGAAAATCAAATCGTATATACTTATCTTCATTTAGCAGCTGCAAAAGAACTAACCGAGGGACTAATAAAATCTAAAAGTATTAATATTGCTTATGAAACAGTAACAGATGATAATGGAAGATTGCCTTTGCTTGCACCTATGAGTGCTGTTGCAGGAAGAATGTCAGTACAAGCAGGCGCTCATTGTTTGGAGAAAAATCAAAGTGGTAGAGGTTTGTTGCTAGGGGGCGCACCAGGTGTAACAGGTGGAACAGTGGTTATTTTAGGTGGAGGAGTTGTTGGAGAGAATGCTGCAGTGATTGCAACTGGTATGCAGGCAAAAGTTCATATTGTAGATAAATCTGAAGCTAGATTAAAACAACTTGTTGAAATGTTTGGAGATAAAATTATTCCAGAACAAAGTGATAAAACTGATTTAGATAAATTAGTTGCTGAAGCAGATCTTTTAGTTGGTGGAGTATTAATTCCAGGTGCAGAAGCACCAAAATTAATTACTAAAGAAATGATTAAAACAATGAAAAGAGGTTCTGTAATTGTTGATGTTGCTATAGATCAAGGTGGCTGTGTAGAAACCAGTAAACCAACAACACACGGTGATCCAACTTATATAGTGGATGATGTAGTTCATTATTGTGTGGCAAATATGCCAGGAGGTGTACCTAGAACATCGACATTGGCATTAAATAATGCAACTTTACCTTTCTTAGTTAAGCTTGCTAATAAAGGTTATCAAAAAGCATTAAGTGAAGATAAAAACTTTTTAGCAGGGTTAAATGTTCATAAAGGTCAAGTAACATACAAAGCTGTTGCGGATGTTTTTGGACATAATTTCGTAGAACCTGGAGAAGCTATCAAACATTAGAAATGGAAAAAAACTATCCTTCAAGCGCAAAGGTAGTTGTAATAGGAGGAGGTGTTGCTGGTACCTCTTGTGCTTATCATTTAGCTAAATTTGGCTGGAAAGATGTTGTTTTATTAGAAAGAGATCAACTTACTTCTGGAACGACATGGCATGCTGCAGGATTAATGGGTCAATTAGGAGCTACTTCTACTATAACTAAATTAAGAAAATATTCTTTAGATCTTTACAAAGAGCTAGAAAAAACAACAGGTTTATCAACTGGTCTTAAACAGAATGGAGCAATAACAGTAGCTTCTTCAAAAGAAAGAATGCAGGAGTTGTTAAGGCAAGCTACAACTGCACAACTTTCTAATGTTGAGGTAGAAGTTTTAAACAAAGAAAGAATAAAAGAATTGTATCCAGTTGTAAAAAACGAGGATTTAGTTGGTGGTGTTTATATGCCTAAAGATGGTCAGGCAGATCCTGTTGGAGTTACCAATGTATTGGCTAAAGCTGCCAAAATGTTAGGTGTTCAAATATTTGAGAAGACACCAGTAAAAAAAATTTTAGCAAAAAATAAACAGATATGTGGTGTTGAAACTTCTCAAGGAAAAATTGATTGTGAATACGTAGTTTTAGCTACAGGAATGTGGTCTAGACAAATTGGAAAAGATATTGGCGTTAGTGTTCCGTTATATCCTAATGAGCATTTCTATGTAATTACAGAACCTATGAAAGATCTTCCAAAAGATTTACCTGTCTTAAGGGATTACAATGCTTGTCTATATTTAAAAGAGGATGCTGGAAAAATGTTAGTTGGAATTTTTGAACCTAATGCAAAACCTGCTTTTAAAGATAGTGCAAGAGTTCCCGATGATTTTTCATTTGGAGAATTTCCTGACGATTTTGATCACTTCGAGCCCTATCTTGAAAAATCTTTTCATAGACTTCCGATGTTGGAAAACGCAGGCATAAGAAAATTTTTTTCAGGCCCAGAGTCTTTTACACCTGATACTCAATACTTATTGGGAGAAACACCAGAAGTAAAAAATCTCTACACCTGTTGTGGATTTAACAGTATTGGGATAGCAAGTTCAGGAGGTGCTGGAAGAGTTACAGCTGAATGGATGATAAATGGTTATATTAATGAAGATTTATTTTCACTAGATATTAAAAGATTTCAAAAGTTTCATTCATCAAAAAAATTTATTATGGATAGGGTTACAGAAACCCTAGGAGACTTATATGGCATGCATTGGCCTTATAAACAACACTCAACTTCTAGAAATGAAAAATTATTACCTTATCATGATGAATTAAAAAAAGCTGGTGCATGTTTTGGTGTAGCAGGAGGGTTTGAAAGACCTATGTGGTACTCCCTAAACGGAGAAGAGCCAAAATATAATTATAATTTTAATTATCAAAATTGGTACCCATCTGCAAAACACGAAACAATGAATGCTAGAAAAAATGTCGGACTTTTTGATTTTTCAACTTTTTCTAAATTTGACTTAAAAGGTGAAAAAACTCATAGTGAATTACAAAAAATTTGTACAGCTAACATTAAAAATGAAATTGGAAAAACTACTTATACTCACATGCTAAATGAGGACGGTGGAATAGAAACTGATTTAACTGTTGTTTGTATAGATAAAAATTATTTTAGAATAGTAAGTTCAGCTGCTACAAGAGAAAGAGATAAATTTCACATTTTAAAATATTTATCTGAAGATATTAAATTTTCTGATGTTACAGACGATATTTGTTGTTTGGGTTTATTTGGTCCTAAAAGTAGAGATATGATTCAAAAGATTAGTGATGAAGATTATTCACCAGAAAATTTTCAATTTGGATCAGGAAAAAATGTATTGATTGAGAATATAAAAGTTTGGGCACAAAGAATATCTTATGTGGGTGAACTTGGCTTTGAATTATATATTAATAAAGAAAATGCTTTAGATTTATATAAAATTTTAATTAGTGAAGGCAAAAACTTTGGCTTATCTCATTGCGGCATGCATGCAATGGATACAATGAGAATGGAAAGTGGTTTTTTACATTGGGGCCATGACATTTCGCCAGAAGAAAATCAATATCAAGCAGGTTTAAATTTTACCATTAGTTACAAAAAAAATGTAAATTTTATAGGTAAAGACGCATTGTTAAAAATTAAAGACAAACCTTTAACAAAGACAATGATGATGTTTACATTAAAAGATAGTAAACCAGGTCAACCTTTGTTGTTACATGAAGAGCCTATATATTTAGATGATAAAATCATTGGAAGAACAACTTCAGGAAATTATTCATTCTGCTTTGATAAAAATTTATCATTTGGCTATGTTAATTCAGGAAACACGATAGATACGCTTAAAGATAAAAATTTGTTCATAGAAGTAGAGAAGATCAAATATCCGATCGAAATTCTTTCAAAACCACTAAATACTAAAGATTTTAGAAAAATTTAGTTAATTTTAATTTTATTGTATTTAAGTTAATTAGCTGGTTAAATTAACTGTGAAAAAAAACGATCAAGACACATCATTATTTAGTACTGGTATTGCTCCAAGCGAAGATTTTGAAGTAGATAAGATTAAAACTACTAATGTAAATATTTTATTAAATAGAGTTCGATTGGATCAAAAAAGAATTTTAAAAAAAAGAATAATTTTTTCAATTATTTTAGCTAGTTTAGTTAGTTCGTTAGCTATTTATTTTATTATTTAGTTTAGAATTTGATTTAAAAAGTTTATTGAAACAATAAAGATTTGTATTATAAACCATCTATCAATTATGGCGGGGTAGCTCAGTTGGTTAGAGCGCGGGACTCATAAGCCCGAGGTCAGTGGTTCGATCCCACTTCCCGCTACCAAAAATTATGAAAGATATTTATATAACTTGGGAAGATTATCATAATAAGATAGAGCAATTAGCTAAAAAAATTCATGATGATAATTTAAAATTTAATCAAATTATTTGTATTGCAAAAGGTGGATTAAGGGTTGGAGATATTTTTAGTAGACTTTTTAATGTCCCTTTAGCCATTTTATCTGTTGAGTCTTACCATGGTGATAGTGATGATATAAAAAATCAACAAGGACAGTTTACTTTTTCAAGAGATTTAGCAAAAACTACTCCAAATTTAGGTTCACATGTTTTGTTAGTTGATGATTTAGCAGATTCAGGGAAAACTTTAATAAAAAGTATTAAATGGTTAGAACATTTTTATGGTTTTTATTTTGATGAAAAAATTAAAACTGCAGTTTTATGGCATAAATCAACTTCAAAATTTAAACCTGATTATTCTGTAGATTATTTAAAAGACTCTCCTTGGATACATATGCCTTTTGAAAAATATGAAACTACAAATATAAAAGATTTTAAATTCGAATAATTTGTTATTTAATTAAACTGTCATTAAATTGACTGGATACTCTAACGAAAGTTGTGCATTTACTTAATTGTTTAAGTGACGGTGCACCAACATAAGTGCAGCTACTTCTTACACCACCAAGAATATTTAAAATTGTATCGTTAATTTTACCTCTATATTTTACTCTTACTTTACGTCCTTCACTGCTTCGATAATCTGATAGTCCACCATAGTGTTTTTTATTTGCAACTTCAGAACTAGATCCGTAGAACTCTATATATTTTTCTCCATTAACTTTAACAATTTTACCGTTACCTTCATCATGACCTGCAAGCATACCGCCAAGCATAACAAAATCTGCTCCACCTCCAAAACCTTTAGCAACATCACCAGGACATGTGCATCCTCCATCTGCAATTACATGCGCGCCAAGTCCATGTGCCGCATCAGCACATTCTATAACTGCACTTAATTGAGGATATCCAACTCCAGTTTGAATTCTTGTTGTACAAACACTTCCAGGTCCAATTCCAACTTTAACAATATCTGCTCCACTTAATACTAATTCTTGTGTCATATCTGCAGTCACTACATTTCCAGCAATAATTGTTTTGGTAGGATATTTATCCCTTACTGATTTAATGAAATTCGTAAAATGTTCCGTATATCCATTAGCAACATCAATACAGATAAATTTAAAAAAACTAAATTCTTTTAATACCTTATCTAAATTTTGAAAATCTTCTTTTTTGATACCAACACTTAGTGCGATATTAGGATAAATTTTTTTGATATTTTTATTTTGTTTAATTTTTTTAACATCATGTTGTTTTGTTAAAGATGTGATCATTCCATATTCATTCAATTTTTCAGCTACACTTATCTCACCAACTCCGTCCATATTTGCTGCCATTATGGGTATACCTGACCATTCGTTTTTACTATATTTAAATCGATAGGTTCTCAATAAATTTACATCTTTACGACTTTTAAGAGTACTTCTTTTTGGTCTAAATAATACGTCAGAATAATCTAGCTTTAATTCTTCTTCAATTCTCATATTACTTAAAATTATAACTATAAAAATTTATTTCAAATTAATTTATACCTTGTGGATAAGTTCTTAGACATTATTCAGATAATAATCCCCTAGATTTTGAAATAATCATCATTTTTTTTTGAGATAATTTAATTTTTAAACATTTTGTTATGATATTAAGCAAATTTCCCTTTGCTAACTGTAAGTGGAATGTAATATTTCATTATAAGTACATTTCTTTATATTTATGAAAAGTAATTCCTCTTTGATCTTTTTTTGAAATTATTTTTTTTTTAGATGGCCATTTTATATTAAAATTTTTATCATTAACATTGATAGCAACTTCGTTATTTTTATCTCTATATTTTGTACAACTATAGATTATATAATTTTCCTTCTCCAAACCTTGAAATCCATGTGCAAAACCCTCGGGTATGAAAATAGATTTTGAATTTCTTTCACTTAAAATACAATTATATATTTTTCCAAAAGTTTTAGAATTTTTTCTTAAATCAACTGCAACATCAAAAATTTTTCCTTTTACAACAGTTACAAATTTACCTTGAGAATTTTTTGTTTGAATATGCAAACCTCTTACAACGTTTTGTTTGGAAAAAGACATTACCAAAAAAGGAAATTTTTTGGACAATTTATTTTCTCTTATAATCTCTCTAAAATAACCTCTTTTATCTTTAAAATTTTTATTTTTATAAATGAAAAGACCTTTAAATTTTGTTTTTAAAATCATTATGATATAATTTTTTTAAGATATTTAGAGTATTCACAATTTCCATAAAACTTTATGGCTTCAAGTATATCTCTTTTTTTTATCCATTTGTTATTTAAAGCTATTTCCTCAAGACATGCTATTTTAAATCCTTGCTGATTTTCTATAGCTGAAACAAAATTTGTAGTTTTATAAAAATCTTCAATCGATCCTGTATCAAGCCATGCACCACCTCTTCCAAGAAATTCTGCAGATAATTTGTTATGATTTTTATAAATATTCAATAAATCTACTATTTCTAATTCATTTCTTTTTGAGGGTTTAAGTTTCTTTGCAAATTCTACAACTTTATTATCTAAAAAATACAATCCTGTAATTGCAAAATTAGATATAAATTTTTTTGGTTTTTCTTTTATTGAAATAATTTTTTTACCTTTTACGACAGCTACACCAAAATTTTCTGGATTTATAACTTTATGAAGAACAACTTTTGCTCCATTTTTATTTTTCACACAATTTTTAAGCATTTTACTTAATGACTGACCATAAAAAAAGTTATCACCCAAAATCATTGCAACACTATCTTTTTTTATAAAATCTTTTCCTAATATAAATGCGTCAGGTAATCCTTTTGGTTTATCTTGCTCTAAAAAAGAAATTTTAATACCGAATCTATTTCCATTTGGAATTATTTTTTTATATTGATCAAGCTGTCCTTTATTTACAATAATTAATATGTCTCTTATTTTTGCTAACATTAAGATTGATAAAGGATAAAAGATTAAAGGTTTATCATATATAGGAAGCAACTGTTTATTTACTGCTTTAGTAATAGGGCTCATTCTAGTGCCCATTCCGCCTGCTAAAATTATTCCTTTTTTTATCATTTATTACCTAATCGTTTATGAATATCTTTTTTATTTAGAGAGTTGTAATACTTTTTATTGTTATTATACCAATCAAAAGTTAATTTTATACCTTCGTTAAAAGTTGTTTTTGCTTTCCAATCCAATTCTTTTTTAATTTTATTACTATTTAAGGCGTATCTAATATCATGACCAGGTCTATCTTTTACAAAATTTATTTTTACATTTTTTCCTAGTGAAACTATTTTTTTCGACACAGAGATAAGCTTATTACAAACCTCAAGATTATTTAAATTTTTATTTGAACCAATGTTATAAAATTCTCCTACTTTTCCTTTTCTATAAACCTCTATAAGCGCTTCACAATGGTCTTTAACATAAATCCATTCTCTAGAATTTTTACCTTTTCCATAAATTGGTAAAGATTTGTTGTTTAGAATATTATAAATTAATTTAGGTATAAGTTTTTCAGGATGTTGCTTAGGACCATAATTATTTGAACAGTTAGTCACAATTGCTGGTATCTTATAAGTTTTAATGTAAGAACTAACTAAATGATCTGAAGCTGCTTTACTTGCTGCATAAGGTGAACTAGGTTGATATGGATAGTTTTCAGAAGATCTACCCGATAGTACATCTCCATAAACCTCATCTGTTGAAATATGTATTAATTTAGATTTATTTTTTTTTGTTAAATCTTTAAAGCCCTCAAGTAAATTGTAAACACCCACAATGTTACTTTGAATAAAATTCTCTGGGTTATCTATTGATCTATCAACATGAGTTTCAGCAGCTAGATTAAATAAACATGAGGGTTTAAATTTAAATAATATTTTTCTAAATTTACGCTCTTTTATATTACATTTAATAAACTTGTAGTTTTTTGAATTCTTAAATTCCTTTATATTGTAAAAATTTGAAGAATAGGTCACCTTATCTACATTTATGACTTTAAAATTTTTTTTAAGCAAAAGTTCAATTAGGTTACTACCTATAAAACCTAAACCACCGGTAACAATTATTTTTTTCATTGGTTAAATTATTTTTTTACATTAGTAAAAAGTATTAGTATATTTTGATACACATATCATATGTCAATATCTAGGCAAACTTTAACAATCGTAATTGTCACTTTTAAAAGTGAAAAAGTAATAGATAATTGTATCAAATCTATATCTGATCAAATTAAAATAATAATAGTCGATAATTCAAATGATCAAAATTTCAAAGATACTTTGGAAAAAAAATATGAAAATGTTGAGTGTATATTGTCATCTTCTAATTTAGGTATGGGTTCAGGAAACAACTTAGGACTTAATAATGTAAAAACTGAATATGCTTTAATACTTAATCCAGATGTAATTCTACGCGATAATACAATTAGTGAAATAATTAACGAGTCAAAAAAAATAGATTCATTTGCAGTACTTGCTCCATTATCAGAAGATGACAAGAACCCAAATTATAAAATTAAAAAAATCGATAAAAAAAATATAAACAATCTAAATCCATTTAAGGTCGAAAGTGTTGATGGTTTTGCAATGCTTTTAAATTTAAAAAAAATAAATCAAATAACTGATTTTCAAAATAAAAGATATTTTGATGAAAATTTTTTCATGTATCTAGAAAATGATGATTTTTGTAAAAGATTAAGTCAGTATAATCAAAATATTTTTATTATTCCAAAATCGAGGATTAAACATCTTGGCGCTAAAGCAGTTAGTGATGAATATGCATATGAAGTTGAACTTTCTAGAAATTGGCATTGGATATGGTCAAAATTTTATTTCAATAAAAAACATTTTGGTTTTCCTTATGCTTTGATGAATGGTTTACCAGTATTTTTATCCGCAATTACAAAAGTTTTATTTTACTTTTTTATAAATAAAAAAAAGAAACAGATATATTTACAAAGATGTCGTGGATATCTAAATGCATTATTTGGAAAGAAATCCTTTTATAGACCTAAAATAAATTTTTAATGACCTGGAAATTCAATTAAGTTTTCTACTTTATAATTTTTTTTTATTAAATTTTCACATCCTCCTAGATCAAACAAATTAATTACAAATATGAATGCAGCAACTCTCCCATTTGAAATTTCAACAAGATTTGCTGCAGCTTCAGCAGTGCCACCTGTTGCTATTAAATCATCAATGATTAAAACGTTATCTTCTTCATTTATTGAGTCTTTATGAACTTCAATAGTTGCAGTTCCATACTCTAACTCAAAATCTACAGAATGGACTTCTGCAGGTAATTTATTTTTTTTTCTAAGCATTATAAAAGGTTTTTTTAAAATATATGATACTGCTGAAGCAAATACAAAACCTCTAGACTCTATAGCTGCAATTTTTGTAAAATTATATTTTTTTGACCTATCAATGATTTGATTAATTGTTTCTTCAAATGCATTTTCGTCTTTAATTAGCGTAGTTATATCTCTAAATAAAATACCTTTTTTTGGATAATCAGGAATTGATCTAATATAATCTTTTAAGTTCATAATAGTTAATTATAAAAGTATAAATAAATAAAATTTAGATTATGACAACTAATAAATTAGCAATTATTGGTGGCAGCGGCCTTTATGATGTTGAAGAGTTTAAAGACAGAGAGTTGCTTCAATTAAATACCCCTTGGGGCAAACCATCAGATCAAATTTTAAAAACTAAATATAATGGTAAGGAAGTTTACTTTTTACCAAGACATGGTCGAGGGCATTTTATTAGCCCATCTAACATTAATTTTAGAGCAAATATAGATGCACTTAAACAACTTGGAGTTACTGATGTTGTTTCTGTATCAGCTGTTGGATCTCTTAAAGAAGATTTACCTCCTGGAAAATTTGTAATTGTAGATCAATTTATTGACAGAACCTTCGCAAGAGCAAAAACATTTTTTGATGATGAGATAGTAGCTCATGTATCAATGGCTCATCCTACTTCTAATGGATTAATGAATGCATGTGAGGATGCAATTAAAATATCAAATATAGATTATCAAAGAAATGGAACTTATGTAGTTATGGAAGGGCCTCAATTTTCAACATTAGCAGAGTCTAATTTATATAGATCATGGAAGGCCGATGTAATTGGAATGACTAATATGCCAGAGGCAAAACTAGCAAGAGAAGCCGAAATTAGATATGCATCAGTTTCGATGGTTACAGATTTTGATTGTTGGCATCCAGATCATGAAAATGTTGATGTTCAACAAGTAATTAAAGTTTTATTAGGTAACGCTGAAAAAGCAAAAGTAATGATTAAAAATTTAATAGATAATTATGAAAATCACATTGATCCTGATGATCCAACTAATAATTGTTTAGATTTAGCAATAATTACAGCTCCAGAAAAAAGAACAAAAAAGACTATAGATAAATTAAAAAATGTAGCAGGTAGAGTTTTAAATAAATGAAAATAGAGGGAAAAGAGTATAGAACTATTTGGTTTGAAAATAATGTTGTTAAGATTATTGATCAAACAAAACTTCCTCACCAATTCATAATTAAAGAACTTAAAACTGTTGATGATGCAATTAATGCAATTAAAGTTATGGAGGTAAGAGGAGCACCTCTAATTGGAGGTACAGCTGCCTATGGTCTAGCTTTGGCAGTTCAAGAAAATAATGATCCAGAATTTATAAAAAAAAGTGCAAAAGAATTAATTCAATCAAGACCTACTGCTATTAATTTAAAGTGGGCTGTAGACCGAATGATAAAAAAATTATCAGGAATTAACAGTGATCAAATATTAAGTATAGCTTTAAATGAGGCAAAAGAAATATGTGATGAGGATGAAAAGTTTTGTGAAAATATTGGTATTAATGGATTAAAAATAATTGAAGAAATTTATAATAAAAAGAAAGATACAGTAAACATATTAACACATTGTAATGCTGGTTGGTTAGCAACTATAAATTGGGGTACAGCAACATCGCCAATTTACCATGCTCATAAAAAAGGAATACCAGTTCATGTATGGGTAGATGAAACAAGACCAAGAAATCAAGGTGCAAACCTAACATCATACGAATTAAACGAAGAGAAAATTCCAAATACAATTATTGCTGATAATACAGGAGGTATTTTAATGCAGAGGGGTGAAGTTGATATGTGTATTGTTGGAACTGATAGAACTTTATCTAATGGAGACGTTTGTAATAAAATTGGAACTTACCTTAAAGCATTAGCTGCTCATGATAATAATGTTCCTTTTTATGTGGCTCTTCCAAGCTCAACAATTGATTGGGATATTAAAGATGCAAAAGATATTCCTATTGAAGAGAGAAATTCAGAGGAATTATCTCATGTTGAAGGTATAGATGAGAATAATGAAATTAAGAAAATTATGATATACCCAGCTAAAAGTAAAGCAATGAACTTAGCTTTTGATGTTACACCTGCAAAATATGTAACAGGATTAATAACTGAAAGAGGGATTTCAGAAGCTTCTGTCGATGGATTAAGCAATTTATTTAAATGAAAAATTTAAAAGAAAGAGAAGAGGTAATTGAGTATTCAATTAAACTGAATATAACTAATTTATCTTCTTTAAGATCAGGAAATATTTCTGTGAGAGGAATTGAAGATGGTATTGAAGGTTTTTTTATAACTCCATCTGGAAAGAAGTATGAATCTTTAAAACCAGAAGATATTGTTTTTTTATCTTTAACTGAGGAAAAAGACTTCTTATCTTGGTTTAATTCTGGAAAAAATCCATCATCAGAATGGCGTTTTCATCAAGATATTTATAAAAACAAGTGGGAAGCAAAAGCAATAGTCCATGCTCATTCACCCCATGCTACAGCAGTATCTACTCATGGAAGATCTATTCCACCATTTCATTACATGATTGCTCTTGCAGGTGGTGAAGATATTAGATGCTCTGAATATGCAACTTTTGGTACCCATGAACTTTCAGTCAATATGATTAAAGCATTAAAAGATAGAAAGGCATGTCTTATGGCAAACCATGGACAGGTTGCATTTGGAGTAAATTTATCTAAAGCTTTCGAACTTGCACAAGAGGTAGAAAATATTTGCCATCAATATATTATTGCTTTAAAGATGGGTGAACCTAAGAATCTTTCATTAGCTGAAATGAAAAAAATCTTAGAAAAAGTTAAAAATTATAAAAGTAGTTAGTTATATGACTAAAGTTGGGGAGCATATTACTCTAGATATTGTTGGAACAACTAAAGAGTATGATCCGTCTGTATTTGAAAAAGTAATTAATAATATTGCAAAAGCTGCAAATGTAACAATTTTAAATATTTCAAAATATAAATTTGAACCCCAAGGTTTTACAATTCTTGCTTTATTAGCTGAAAGTCACATTAGTTTTCACACATTCCCTGAAAAAGGAATAATAAGTTTTGACTTTTTTACATGTGGAAAAGTTAGTCCATCGGTCGCAATAGAAATAATAAAGAAAGAATTCGAATATAAAAGAATAGTTAAAAAGGAATTCAACAGAGACACTAAATCTCTTTATCATGATATCTATAGTTCACCAGGCTTACAAAAATCATATGTAGTGAACGATGTTTTAGAAGATTTTAAATCTAAAGTTGGTCAACATATAGAAATTTTAGACTTAGAACAATTTGGTAAATCTTTATTTATTGATGGTGAAATACAAGTTGCTGCTACTGACGAACATTTATACAGTTCTACTTTCGTTGGTTCTGGTTTAAATTTAAACAAAGATAATGATAGAGCTGCTATTATTGGTGGTGGTGATGGTGGAGTTGCAAGAGAATGTATTTCAAAAAATTTTAACTTTATCGATTGGTATGAGCTTGATCCTGAAGTTGTAGATGTTTGCAATAAACATCTTGGAGATATTGGAAAAAAAGCAACAGAAAAAAATTCAGTGAAATGTGTATGGGGTGATGCTTTTGAAAGCATTAAATCAGTAAGTGATGATACTTATGATCATATTTTTGTGGATCTTAATGACGATCAATTTTGTATAGACTTAGCTGCAAAAAATATGGACTCACTTGTAAGAATTTTAAAACCAAAAGGAGTTATTACCACACAAGTCGGTAGTCAGGATAAAAAACCACAGCAGGTTGAAAATTGGTTAAATGTATTTAACCAGAACTTTGGAAACGCAAAATTATCAAGAGTTTACATACCTAGTTTTGATTGTTCTTGGAATTTTTCCTCTTCTATAAATCATTAATTTTTCTTTTTTCTTATTTAAAACTGTGAAATAATTATTCTAATTAAAGGAGAAAATAATGAATATATTCAAAAAAACTATTTTAACAGTTCTAGCTTCTTTATTGTTAATCGGTAATGTTTATGCTGATAAAATAAAAATTGGAACTGAGGGTGCTTACCCACCATGGAATTCAAAAGATGCATCTGGTAATCTTATTGGTTTTGAGGTTGAGTTGGCTCAAGAGCTTTGTGCAATCATGAAACATGAATGTACGATAGTTGAACAAGATTGGGATGGAATGATCCCTGCATTATTAATGAGAAAGTTTGATGCGATTATGGCAGGTATGTCAATTACAGCAGAAAGACAAAAGACAATTACTTTTTCACAAGGTTACGCTGATGAAGTTGCATCTCTTGCAGTAATGAAAGGTTCAAGTTTAGAGGGCATGGATACACCAGAAGGTATTAATCTTTCTTTAGGTGGCTCTGATGTTAAAAAAGCTCTTAAAACTTTAACAGGGGCACTTGCTGGTAAAACAGTTTGTACTCAAACAGGAACAATTCACCAAAACTTTTTAGAATCTGGTGATGTAGGAAGTGTAAATGTTAGAACTTATAAAACTCAAGATGAAGTTAACTTAGATTTAACATCTGGAAGATGTGATGTTGCATTAGCTGCAGCAGTTGCATTTACAGACTACGCTGATAAATCAGGTAAACCAGTTGTGTTAGTTGGACCAACATTTTCAGGTGGAGCATTTGGTAATGGTGTGGGTGTTGGAATTAGACAAGGTGGTGATGATGCAATTGGAAAAAGAGATGCAAAATTACTTAAAGATTTCAACAGAGCAATTAATGTAGCTCGAAAAAATGGTATTATTAGCAAACTTGCTATTAAACACTTTGGTTTCGACGCATCTATGTAATCATTTTCAGATTTGGCGACTATAATATATAGTCGCCAATCTATATGGAACTTCTCGCATTTGGTAAAACAGGTTGGGGTGATGAGCTATTCTATGCAACCCTAATGACAATTGCTGTATCGATTACAGCAATGTTAGTTGGTTTTTTTTTCGCTTTAATTTTTACTCCTTTAAAACTTTCAAAATATAAAACTTTAAATTTAGTTGGTAATTTTTACACAACAGTTATTAGAGGAGTTCCTGAGCTTTTAGTTATTTATCTTTTCTTCTTTGGGGGGAGTGGAGCCATAATGTATGTAGCTTCTATTTTTGGTTATTATGAATACATAGAAATTAACGCCTTTATTACTGGCTCAATGGCTATTGGAATTATTTCAGGAGCTTATTCAACTGAAGTATTTAGGGGAGCAATTCAATCCATAGACAAAGGTCAATTTGAAGCCGCAAAGGTTCTTGGAATAAATAAGTTTGGGCAGTTCTATAAAATAATTTTACCTCAAATGCTAAGGTTAGCTATTCCAAATTTAAGTAATGTTTGGCAAATAACATTAAAAGATACTTCTCTTATTTCAGTTACGGGATTGGTTGAAATAATGAGACAATCTTATATTGCAGCAGGATCTACTAGAGATCCATTATTCTTCTACTCCTTTGCAGCAGTTTTATATTTGTTGCTTACTTATGTGAGTATGAAATTAATTAACAAGTTAGAAGTTAGGTATAGCAGGGGGTATTAATGGATTTTGATTTAATGATCACCAGTTTCCCTAAACTTTTAGGAGCAACAGTAGTTACTTTAAAATTATTATCTGCATCATTATTTTTTGGATTATTCCTAGGTCTTTTCTTTGCAATTTTAAGATTAAATAAAAATATATTTATTAATAAATTTGCTTATGGCTATTCATATATTTTTAGGGGAACACCATTATTAGTCCAGATTTTCATAATTTATTTTGGATTGGGCCAAATTGAATATTTAAGAACAACATTTCTATGGGTAATTTTAAAAGAACCTTATTGGTGTGCAATTATAGCATTTACTTTAAATACTGGCGCATATACCTCTGAAATTTTAAGATCAGCATTTCAAACAATTAAACCTGGTATAATCGAGGCTGGAAAAAGTTTAGGAATATCAAGCAAAATAATCTTTTATAAAATTCAAATACCAATCGCTATTAGACAATCACTCCCTGCATATGGAAATGAAATAATATTGATGATGAAAGGAACTTCATTAGCAAGTACAGTAACTTTGATGGATTTAACAGGTGTTGCTAAATATATAATTTCAACAACTTTTAAACCAATCGAAGTATTCATTGTTGCTGGTGGAATTTATTTGTTCATGACTTTTATTATTCATAATGTGATTAAATATTTAGAGAAAAAGTACAGCTTTCAACAGTAGAAATGTTTTTATCCGATAAACAAATTAATAATTATCAAAATGATGGTGTAATAATAATCAAGGATGTATTTAAAGATTGGATTGAACCACTTAGAAAAGGATTTCAAAAAGTTTTAGATAATCCAAGTAAGCACGGAAGAGAAAATGTAACTGATGATAATGGAAGATTCTTTGAAGATTATTGCAATTGGGAAAGGATAGAGGAATTTAAGGATTGTTTATATAATTCACCTGCAGCTCAAATAGTTGCAGAAGCAA
>CACEJN010000007.1 GCA_902559935.1 uncultured Pelagibacteraceae bacterium
AAGAATTTATTTCTTAACGAATCTAATCAAATAATAAAAATTGATCAGGCAAATTTTAATTATCTAGATACAGAAAACAAAAAAAATAATTACAACATAAAAAAAGTAGAAGGACAAAATTATTTAATTGATGGCACCTCATTTAATGCAAATTCTTTAATTTCGAATTTACTAGATACTGATGATAAAAAAGAGAACAATCTTTTTGAAAATAACGTAAGTATGGAGTTAAATTTTGAAGAAGTTTACTTTGATAAAATATACTTTGTTAAGAATTTAAAAGGGAAGATAAATATTATTAATAACAAAGTAGATGAAGCTGATATTTTAGCTTTTTATAACAATTCACAAAATATAAAATTTACAATTAAAACAAATGATCGAGGTGAAAAAATTACCACTCTTTTCTCATCTAAGGCAAAACCACTAGTAGATAGATACAAATTCATTAAAGATTTTGAAGATGGTAAAGATGGATATTTAGATTTCTCCTCTATAAAAAAAGACGGAATTTCAACTTCCAAGTTGGTTATCGATAATTTTAAAGTTAAAGAAATTCCTGCATTAGCAAAGTTGTTAGCACTCGCATCTCTTCAAGGATTAGCAGACTTACTTACAGGAGAAGGGATTAGATTTACAGATTTTGAGATGAATTTTACAAATCAAGATAAACTTATGAAAATTCAAGAGTTATACGCAATTGGCCCAGCAATATCTATTTTATTGGAAGGATACATTCAGGAAGATAAATTAATAAGTTTAAGAGGAACTTTGGTTCCAGCGACAACAATCAATAGATCTATTGCTTCTATACCTTTACTTGGAGATTTATTGATTGGAAAGAAAGTAGGCGATGGTGTTTTTGGAGTCAGCTTTAAAATTAAAGGTCCTCCTAAAGATTTAGAAACTACTGTAAATCCTATAAAAACTCTAACACCCAGGTTTATTACTAGAACTTTAGAGAAAATTAAAAAAAATTAATTTAATTCTATTTTAATATGTCTTTTTTTTCCAAGGGAAAGTTTAAGATAATTATCTTTAAATAAATTTATATTGATTTCGAATTTTTCATCTGAAATAACATCGTCATTAATTTTTACCGCATTCCCTTTTATAAGTCTTCTGATTTCGCTTTTCGAGTTTTCTAGTTTAGATAACAAAACAAGGTCTACTATATTTATTTTTTCTTCTATTTTATTTGATTGAATGTTAACTTTAGGTAAGTTCGAACCCAGAGTATTTCCGGAGAAAGCTTCTTTTGCTGCTTGCTCAGAATTTTTAGCTGCTTCCTTTCCATGTAACATTTCTGTGGTTTTATTAGCAAGTAGTATTTTTAATTCATTTATATCTTTATCTTTAATTGTTTCTATTTCCTTAATTTCAATTTCAGTAAACATTTTTAAAAATTTAATTACATCTCTATCGTCTACGTTTCTCCAAAATTGCCAATAATCATAAGCTGATAGGTATTTTTCATCTAACCAAATAGCCCCACTTTCAGTTTTTCCCATTTTAGCACCAGTTGCTAGTGTAATTAAGGGTGTTGTTAAACCAAAGGTTTGATTATTAGAATATCTTTTAATAAGCTCAACACCATTAACAATGTTTCCCCATTGATCTGAACCTCCGATTTGCAAGACGCAATTTTCATTCTTATTTAATTCAAGAAAGTCATATGCTTGTAATATCATATAATTAAACTCCATATAGCTTAGAGATTGTTCTCTATCTAATCTGAGTTTTACACTATCAAATGTTAGCATTCTATTTATCGTAAAATGTTTTCCGATATCTCTCAAAAACGAAATATAATTTAAATCTTTAAGCCAAGTATAATTGTTTACAAATATTGGCTTTGTATTTGGATCATCATTATCTAAAAATTTTTTTAAAATATTTTTGATATTTTTAATATTTTTTTCAATTTTATCTTCACTTAATATTTTTCTAGTTTTATCTTTACCAGATGGATCCCCAATTCTTGTGGTTCCTCCACCAAGTAAAACTATTGGTCGATGTCCATTTTTTTGAAGTAGTCGTAAACACATTATTTGCAACAAGCTACCCACATGTAAGCTTTCAGCTGTACAATCAAAACCTATGTAACCTTTGATCTTTTCTTCATCTAATTGTTTAGATAGTTCATCTTCACTTGTGCATTGATAGAAAAAACCTCTATCTTTAAATTCTTTTAAAAATTTATTCATAAGTTTATAGTTACAATATACAAATTTTTTTTAAAAAACATATCAATGAAAAAAAAATTATATACTGCAATTGGACTAATGAGCGGAACATCTATGGATGGTATTGATTTATCTATAATTAGTTCAGATGGATACGATGAATTTTCAAACATTTTAGATGATTATTATGAGTATGATAAAAATCTTCAGGATCAGTTAGTTCGATTAAGAAATTCAGTTTTAACAAAGAAAGATCTTTTACAAAATTCAGAAAAATTAAGAGAATTAGAGCGTAATTTAACTCTTTTTCATGCCGATGCAGTTAATCAATCATTAAAAAAATATAGAGATCCCATTGATTTGATAGGTTTTCATGGTCAAACAATTTTTCATAACCCAGATGAGAAAATTACTAATCAATTAGGAGATGGGAAATTATTATCTCAAATAGTCAAAAAAAAAGTCATATATGATTTTAGACAAGCGGATATTCAAAATAATGGCCAAGGTGCACCTTTAACACCAATTTTTCATCATGTTTTGTCAAAAAAAATTAATCAAAATTTTAATATTAAATTTCCAATAGGTTTCTTGAATATTGGTGGTATCGCAAATGTTACAAAAATTATCAATGACTCAGATAATTTTCAAAATAACCTTTCTGCTTTTGATATAGGCCCTGGTAATTGTTTAATTGATGAATGGGTAAGAAATAATTCTAATAAAAAATTTGATAAAAATGGAGAACTAGCTATTGCAGGAAAAGTTGATCAATTAATTCTAAATAAGGCAATAGATAATTTTAAAATAAATTCTTATTCCCATTCAATGGATATTAAAAATTTTGATGTATCTTTTGCAAGAGGTTTATCGCTAGAAGATGGTTGTGCCACTATAACAGATTTTACAGCATATTTGATTGCAGAAGGTTTAAAATATATTGGTCAAAAAAATATTATTACATTCTTACTCTGTGGTGGTGGAAGAAAAAATATTAATTTAATTAAACGTATTAAAAATTATTTATCAAACGAAAGTAATATCACTTTAGAAAGTATAGATAATTACAATTTAAAAGGTGATTATGTTGAGTCTCAAGCATTTGCATTTTTAGCTATAAGATCATTTTTAAATTTACCAATTTCTTTTAGTACAACAACAGGATGTAAAGAATTTACAGTGGGAGGAAAATTAGTAGAAAATTTTTAATATAGTGCTGTTTCTTTTTTTATATATTTATCAAGATGCTTAATTAAAGCTTCACTTGTTTTTGAAAAAAAGTGATTGGCTTCAGATACTGCATTAAATTCTACTTTGATACCTTTCTGTGCACTTAATCTTTTGTCAAGCTCAGTAATATATTCTACTGGTACCAATTCATCTTTTTTACCATAAGCCACCAAACCTGAAGTTGGACACGGAGATAAAAAAGAAAAATCATAAACATTTGGTTGAGGTGAAATTGCAATAAACCTGTTTATTTCTGGTCTTCTCATTAATAATTGCATTGCAATCAAAGATCCAAATGAAAATCCTGAAACCCAACATTGTGAATTGTCAAAATTTTCTCTTTCAAGCCAATCTAACGCTGCTGCTGCATCAGCTAGCTCACCTTGACCATTATCAAATTCCCCATCACTTTTGCCAACACCTCTGAAATTTACTCTACAAACAGAAAAATCATTATCCATAAATGCATGAAATGTATCTACCACTACTTTATTATTCATAGTTCCTCCATATTGAGGATGAGGCTGTAACACTAAAGCAATTGGAGATGTGTTTTTTTTACTTTTATAATATTTAGCCTCAAGTCTTCCTGCAGGACCAGGTATAAATATTTCTAAAATCTTGTTATCCATATGCGATATTGATTATTATTCTCAAAAAAAATGTACGTTTATCACAACTCAGCGACAATATGTTAGTTTTTTTTTATACTCTAAACTTGACCATTTTAGTCAAGTATGTATAAAAACCCACAATTTAAGGGTATAAAATGAAACTTACATCAAAAGGTAGATATGCCGTCATGGCTTTAGTTGATTTAGCTAGGTTTGATAACATCAATCCAGTATCACTTAGAGATATATCGTTAAGACAAGGTATATCTCTAGATTATCTAGAGCAAATTTTTTCTAAATTAAAAAAAAACGAAATTGTTAAAAGTATAAGAGGAACGCAAGGAGGATACGTTCTTAATAAAAATCCAAATGATATAAAATTAACAAATATTTTTCATGCCGTAGATGAGAAAGTAAAAACTGTTCAATGTAAAAAAGAATCTAAAAAAGGATGCAACGGCAAAGCCACAAAGTGTATTACGCATAATCTATGGGATGAATTAGAGATTCACATAAATACATTCTTTGAAAATAAAAGCCTTAAAGATTTATTAAATAACAATAAAGAAACAAGAGTTTAGAATGGATAACAGACAAAAAGAGATAAATAATTTAAAAGACTATAAATATGGTTTTTCGACAGACATAGAAAATATTCAAGCACCAAAAGGTTTGAATGAGGATGTCATTAAATTTATATCTAATATTAAAAAAGAACCTGCATGGATGCTTGAGTTTAGGCTAAAAGCTTTTGAAAGATTTAAAGCATTAAAAGAACCAGATTGGCAGAAACCTAAATTTCCAAAAATAGATTATCAAGATTTATATTATTATTCTGCTCCTAAAAGTATGAAAGATAAGCCAAAGAGCTTAGATGAACTGGATCCTAAACTTTTAGAAACTTATAAGAAACTTGGAATTCCTTTACAAGAACAAGCGAGATTAAATGGAATAGCTGTTGATGCTGTATTTGATTCAGTTTCTGTAGCTACTACTTTTAAAGATGAATTAACAAAACAAGGAATTATATTTTGTCCTATATCAGAGGCAATTCAAAATCACCCTGAATTAGTCAAAAAATATTTAGGCTCTGTAATCCCAACAAGTGATCATTTTTTTGCAACATTAAATTCAGCAGTTTTTACAGATGGTTCATTTGTATACATTCCAGAAGGTGTTAGATGTCCAATGGAACTATCAACTTATTTTAGAATTAATGCATCTAATACAGGTCAATTTGAAAGAACTTTAATTATTGCAGATAAAGGAAGTTATGTAAGTTACTTAGAGGGATGTACAGCTCCAATGAGAGATGAAAATCAATTACATGCTGCTAATGTAGAGCTAATTGCACTCGATGATGCAGAAATAAAATATTCAACTGTTCAGAACTGGTATCCAGGTGATCAAGATGGCAAAGGTGGAATTTATAATTTCGTAACCAAAAGAGGTTTGTGCAAAGGTAAAAATTCTAAAATTTCATGGACACAAGTTGAAACAGGTTCTGCAATTACCTGGAAGTATCCTAGTTGTATTCTTAAAGGAGATAACTCTGTTGGTGAGTTCTATTCAATAGCTATTACTAACAATTATCAAAAAGCAGATACAGGTACCAAAATGATCCATCTAGGTAAAAATACTAAAAGTAAAATAATTTCTAAAGGAATATCAGCAGGTAGTTCAGATATGACATATAGAGGTTTAGTTGATATTTCATCAAAAGCTAACAATTCAACTAATTATACTCAGTGCGACTCTTTATTAATGGGTAACAAGTGTGGAGCTCACACTGTTCCTTATATAAAAAATAAAAACTCTGAGTCCAATATTGCTCATGAGGCAACCACATCCAAGATTAGTGAAGAGCAGCTACATTATTGTCAACAAAGAGGATTAAATCCAGAAGAAGCTGTTGGCTTAATTGTTAACGGTTTTTGTAAGGAAGTATTGCAACAATTACCTATGGAATTTGCTGTAGAAGCACAAAAACTTGTAGGTATCAGTTTGGAAGGAAGTGTTGGTTAATATGCTTAAAATAAATAATTTAAATGCAACCATCGATAATAAGTCTATTTTAAACGGACTATCCTTAGATATAAATCCCGGTGAAGTTCATGCAATTATGGGCCCTAATGGATCTGGAAAAAGCACTTTATCAAATATTCTATCTGGAAAAAAAGGTTATGAAGTTTCTGGGGAAGTTCTTTTTGAAGAAAAAGATTTATTTGAACTTGAAACAGAGGAAAGAGCACACAAGGGTATATTTTTAGCTTTCCAATATCCTTTAGAAATTCCAGGTGTAAATACAAATATATTTTTAAAAACTTCTTTAAATGCTGTTAGAAAAGCTAGGGGTGAGAAAGAGCTTGATGCTATTGAGTTTCTAAAATTGGTGAAAGAAAAGTCTAAAGAATTAAAATTTGATGAGGAAAAATTAAACAGACAATTAAATGTTGGTTTCTCAGGAGGTGAAAAAAAGAAAAATGAAATTTTACAGATGTCGTTGCTAGCTCCAAAACTTTCAATTTTAGATGAAACAGATTCTGGTTTAGATATTGATGCTTTAAAGATTGTTGCAGATGGAGTTAACACATTAAGAGATAAAAATAATTCATTTTTAATTATTACACACTACCAAAGATTACTTGATTATATAAAACCTGACTTTGTTCATGTTTTGATGAATGGAAAAATTGTAAAATCTGGTGGTCCAGATTTAGCTTTAGAATTAGAAAAAAAAGGATACGAAAATTTTAATTAAATGAAAGAACAATTACAAAAAGATTTTTATAATAGTATAAAAAATTTAAGTTTATCTCAAAAAGATATTGAGATAAAAAAATTTTGTTTAGATAATTTTATAGACAAAGGTTTTCCAAATAGAAAAGAGGAAGATTGGAAATTTTCAGATCTTAATCAAATAATAAAAAATAATATTGGAGAACTTAGTTTTTATAATGATCAAACTTCTACTAATAAAGTTGATACCTCTGTATTTGTAGATGGATTAGAACACAATAAAATAGTTTTTATAAATGGTAGAATTGAAAAAATTGATTTTGAATATGAAAAAAAAGATCAAATAGAAATAATTGATCAATCAGAAACTATAAATGAATTTGAAAATAGCAATTCATTATCTGACTTAAATAATGCCTTTACTAATAAATGTTTTAAAATATTGGTAAAAAAAGGTTATCAGTTAGCAAAACCTCTTATTATCTATCATACAACAAATTCAAAAATTTGGTCTAAAAACATAAATTTAAGACTTAATTTTGAACTAGATAAAGATAGCTCGTTAAGATTAATTGATTTGTTTAATGATGCATCTGAAAAGAATTTTTTAAATATATTTTATAACTTTGAATTAAAGGAAAATGCAGTTTTAAAAAATTATAAAGTAGACAAACTAGAAAATAAAAATATTAAGTATTCTTTTAATAATATTGATCAAGACAAGAACAGTATTTCTGAAACATTTATTTTATCCTCTGGATCAAATTTTTCTAAAAATGAGATAAATTGTAATTTAAATGGAATTTATGCATCAGCTTTTGTAAATGGTGTTTTTTCATTGAATAATGATAAACATCACGAAATCAGATCAATAATTAATCATCTAACTGAAAATACAAAAAGTTATCAACTAATTAAAAGTGTTTTAGACGAAAATTCTAAAGCAGTGTATCAAGGAAAAATATTTGTAAATTCAGATGCTCAGAAAACTGATGGATACCAGTTGAGCAAAGCAATATTATTAAATAAGGAGTCTGAATTCAACGCGAAGCCAGAACTAGAAATTTACGCAGATGACGTTAAATGTTCGCATGGTTCAGCTTCAGGCAGTTTAAATGAAGATTCTATATTCTATTTAATGTCTAGAGGTTTGAGTTATCAACAATCAAGAGAGCTATTAATCAATGGTTTTCTTCTTGATGTTGTTGAAAAAATTACTGACTCAGAAATTAAAAACTTAATAAAAAATATGATTGGAATTAAAGAATGAATATTGATCAGATAAAAAAAGAATTTCCAATTTTTGATGAAAAAATTCAAAATAATGATCTAGTTTATTTAGATAGTGCGAATTCATCTCAAAAACCCAAGATAGTTGTGGATAGAATTAATGAATTTTATACCAAACAATTTTCAAATGTTGGTAGAAGTGTTCATTATCTTGCAGTTGCTGCTACTAATTTGTATGAAAATACAAGAACATCTGTTCAAAAATATATTAACGCTAAAGATAAAAATGAAATTGTCTTTACAAAAGGCGCTACCGAAGCATTAAATTTAGTTGCCAATACATTGGGTCAAAGCTACTTGCAGGAAGGTGACGAAGTATTAATTACAGAACTTGAGCATCATTCAAATTACGTTCCATGGCATTTCTTAAGAAAATCAAAAAATATAAAAATTAATTTTGCCGAAATAAATGAAGAAGGTGAAATTACTCTTGAAGAAATCGAAAAGAAAATAACCCCAAAAACAAAATTAATTTCAATTACCCATTTGTCGAATGTAACAGGTGCAATTTTACCAGTAAAAGAAATTACTCAGCTTGCTCATTCAAAAGGAATAATTGTTGTAGTTGATGGATGTCAGGGAGCGCCACATTTAAAACTAGATATGCAAGAATTAGACTGTGATTTCTATGCAATTTCATGTCACAAAATGTATGGACCTACAGGTTTGGGGGTTTTGTATGGTAAGAAAAAATGGTTAGAAGAATTACCTCCATACCAAGGTGGAGGAGGAATGATAAATGAAGTTAAAAAAGATAGGATATCTTACGGTGAATTACCTAATAAATACGAGGCTGGTACAATGGCTACAGCACAAGTAATTGCTTTTGATCAATCAATAAAATTTTTAGAAAGTATTGGTATCGAAAATATCATGAAACACGAAGCAGACTTAGTTGAATACGGACAAGAGCTATTACAAAAAAATAACTCAGTCAAACTTATTGGAAATCCAAAAAATAAAGGAGGGGTTTTATCATTTACTATAGAAGGAGTTCACCCTCATGATATTGCAACTATCTTGGATGAAGATGGGGTTGCAATAAGAGCAGGACATCATTGCTGTCAAATTCTACATGACAAATTAAATATCCCAGCTAGTGCTAGAGCATCAGTTGGTATTTATAATACAAAAGAAGATTTAGATCACCTAAACCAGTCAATAAACAACTGTAAAAAAATATTTAATTTATAATGAACTTAAAAGAGCTATATCAAGAAATTATATTAGAACACGGTAAGAATCCTAGAAATCTTAGAAAGACAGAAGGCTTTAATAAAGACGCTAAAGGTAATAATCCTCTTTGTGGTGATAATGTTCATGTTTACTTAAAACTAAATGGACAAAAAATTGTAGAAGATGCATCCTTCGAAGGGAGTGGTTGTGCGATTTCAATGGCTTCAGCCTCTATAATGACAGATTTGATTAAAGGAAAAAATGAACATGAGGCTAAAGAAATAGTTGAAGATTTTTTAGGCATGATTAAAGAAAATCCTGAATTAAAATCTGAGTATTTGAGCGAAGATGAAAAAACTAAACTAATGTGTTTATCTGGTGTTAAGCAATATCCAATGAGAGTTAAATGTGCAACTTTATCTTGGCACACAATGGTTTCGGCTTTTGATGAAAAAACAGAAGAAGTAAAAACTGAGAATTAAATTATGACAAAAAAAGATGAAATAATTGAGGAAATAAGAAAAATTTATGACCCTGAGTTACCTGTAAATATCTACGAATTAGGTTTGATTTATGATATTAAAGTAGAGGACGATAAGTTTGCTAAAATTAAAATGACTTTGACTACACCAAATTGCCCAGTAGCAGAAAGTTTACCTAAAGAAGTAAAAGATAGTGCAATGCAAGTTGAAGGTATAGAGGATGTTGATCTTGAATTAGTTTGGGATCCACCGTGGAACAAAGATATGATGTCAGAAGCAGCAAAATTGGAATTGAATTTATAATGAACCCAATAATCAAATTAAGCGCTAACGCAGCATTAAGAATAAAAGAAATAATGGCTAATGCTGAAAAAGATTCTATTGGTGTTAGAGTGTCAGTCAAATCAGGTGGTTGTGCAGGGATGTCTTATGTAATGGAATATACAAAAGAGTTAAATCCTAATGATGAAATTATTGAGGATAAGGGTGTAAAGGTATTCGTTGATTCAGCTGCTATTATGTATCTTCTTGGTACTGAAATGGATTATAAAAAAGAGGAATTATCTTCGTCATTTGTATTTAACAATCCAAATGAAACTGAGAGATGTGGCTGCGGAGAGTCATTTAAAATATCATAAGTTGTATTATCCCATTATTTGCATATCAGTATTGCATTATATGCATATCTAGTATATAGATTCTATATGAACAAATTTGAGTTTAAAAATCTTGTTAAAAACTTAAAAGAATCTTTAAAGGAAAAAACATTCTTTAAGGAACTACGTAAAGAAGTGGAAACCGGTGCTAACGGAACACAAGATTACGTAGTCAAAAAAGGTGTTAACAAAGATACAATTGCAACAACTAGACAGTAATTAAATTTATTAGCTACTGTAATACATCTCAAACTCTACAGGATGAGGTGCGTGTTCAAATTTGTGAATTTCCTCAAACTTAAGAGCAATGTAAGCATCAATTTGATCATCAGTAAAGACACCACCTTGAGTTAAAAACTCTCTATCTTTGTCTAAACTTTCCATCGCTTCTCTTAAAGAACCACAAACTGTTGGGATAGCTTTAACTTCTTCAGGTGGTAATTCATATAAATCTTTATCAAAAGATTCACCTGGATGAATTTTATTTTTAATTCCATCAATTCCAGCCATTAACATAGCTGCAAAAGTCAAATAAGGGTTTCCTGCAGCATCTGGGAATCTAATCTCACATCTTGCACCTTTTTTACTTAATGTGATTGGTATTCTACAAGAAGCAGATCTATTTCTTGCTGAATACGCAAGAAGAACTGGAGCTTCAAAACCTGGAATTAATCTTTTGTAACTGTTTGTTGTAGAGTTAGCAAAAGCATTAATTGCTTTAGCGTGTTTTAGGATTCCACCAATATAATGTAACGCAGTTTCACTTAACCCAGAATACGCATCACCTGAAAATACCGGTGTATCACCTTTCCAAATAGATTGGTGGATGTGCATACCTGAACCATTATCACCAGCAACTGGTTTTGGCATAAATGTTGCAGTTTTTCCAAATGAATGTGTAACCATTTGAACAACATATTTGTACAACTGAACGTTATCTGCTTGATTAACTAAAGTTCCAAAATACATTCCAAGTTCGTGCTGACTAGGAGCAACTTCATGGTGATGCTTTTCAACTTTAATACCAACTTCTTTTAAGTTTTTAAGATACTCACCACGCATGTCTTGTTCACTATCAACTGGTGGCACTGGGAAATACCCTCCTTTAATTTGAGGTCTATGACCCATATTTCCATTTTCATATTCTTTACCTGAGTTGTAAGGACCTTCTTTACTATCTAATTTAAATCCACATTCATTCATATCATTTTTAATTCTTACATCGTCAAACACAAAAAATTCTGGCTCAGGTCCAAAAAAGGCTTTATCACCAATACCTGAAGCTTTTAAATATTCTTCAGCTTTTTTAGCAACACCTCTTGGATCTCTTTCATAAGGATCTTTTTTAATTGCATCTAGAATATCACAAAACAAAACCACAGTATTATGAGACGTAAAAGGATCCATGAACATTCTTGCAGTATCAGGTTTTAAAATCATGTCAGACTCATTAATTGCTTTCCAGCCAGCAATAGACGAACCGTCAAAAAATACACCTTCATTCAACATATCTTCATCGACTATTGAAGCATCCATTGTTAAATGTTGAAGTTTTCCTCTTGGATCAGTGAATCTTAGATCCACAAATTCTGCTTCTTTTTCTTTGATAAATTTTAATACGTTTGCTGCACTCATTTTGTCTCCTATGTAATTTTGTTTGGCCTGATTAGCAAAAAAATACTTAAAAATATTGCTTATTTAATAAATAACACCTATGCAATTTTCACATAAGTAGTGTAATTAGTCACTAAAATAATAAATATATTAAACCTGTGAAATCAATATTAAATAAAGAGCCAGTTTTAAGAGCTGAAAAATCGCTAAAAAAATTTAGCCCAGATCTGGAAGTGATTGTTTTAGAGAAAACTGCCAGAACAGCAAACGATGCAGCTACAGCTTTAGGTTGCAAAGTTGGAGCAATTGTTAAAAGCTTACTTTTTAAAGCAGGGGATAGTTTTGTTTTATGTTTAGTTTCTGGAGATAAAAGATGTTCATTAAATAAATTAAAAAAAATATTAGATGAAAAAGATGTTTCAATGGCTATCCCAGATGATGTTAAAAAAATTACTGGATATACAATTGGTGGAGTTTCTCCAACAGGACATTTAACAAAAATAAAAATTTTTATTGATGAAACTTTAAATAGATTTTCTTCTATTTTTGCAGCCGCAGGTCATCCTAATGCAGTATTCGAAATAAATTTTGAAAATTTAATTGCCTTAACCTCTGGTGAGATAAACGAAATAACAGAATGAGAAAACCACAATTAGTTGATTATTTGTTGTTGACATTGTTGTCATTAATATGGGCGTCTGCTTTTTTTAATATAAAGATTGCCACATACTCATTTGGACCTATTACAATAGGTTTTTTAAGATCTTTTTTAGGAGCTATACCAGTTTTAATTTTATGTTTTTATAAAAATATTAAAATTGAGGCGTTCTCAAAAGATTGGAAATGGTTTGCAATTATAGGATTAGTAAATTTAGTTATTCCATTCATATTAATATCATATGGAGTAAATTTTGTTCAAAGTAACTTAGCAGCTATTTTGATGTCTACAACACCATTAAGTTCAACTGTTCTAGCTCACTTTTTTTTAAAAGGAGAAAAATTTAATCTGTTAAAAACAATTGGATTATTAATTGGGTTTTCAGGAATAGTATTTTTGTTTTCAGATAATTTTTTAATAAATGAAAATAACTTTGTTGCTGCACTTTTAATTCTACTTGGATCTACTTGCTATGTTATTGGAGGAGTAATAACCTTAAAAATAAGCAATAAAGAAAATGAAAATGTTACAGGTTCAATTTTAATTTGGTCAACAATTATACTTCTTCCATTCACTTTAATTTTTGAAAAACCTTGGATGTTAAATCCTTCAACAGACTCTATTATATCGGTAATATATTTAGGAATTTTTCCTACCGGGATAGCATGGTTATTGAGATTCAGAATTTTAAAAACAAATGGTCTCATATTTCATTCACAAGTTTCATATATCATTCCAATATTTGGAATTATTTTAGGATACATATTTCTCAATGAAATAATTACCTCAAAAATTATAGTTGCATTAATTGCTGTATTTATTGGAATATATTTAGCAAGAAAAGCAGATTATAAAAACGTTACTTAAGCTTTGCCATTGCTTTTATGTGAGCAGGACCAGTTTCACAACAACCTCCAATAATTGTTGCTCCATTTTCTTTAAATTTTTTTGCAATTTCATGAAATTTATCTGGTGTAAGATCATGTCTTTTGCCTAAAAACTCATTTGGATTTCCCTTAGTTTTTAAATAATTAGCCGTGTATCCATCTTTTGGTTTAGTGGTCATAAATCCATTTAATTTAAATCCAAATGGAACGTTTAATTTTTTGATTTCTTCAAGATTGCGCTCATAATTTTCAGGTGAAACACAAGATAACATAACACCTAAAAGATTTTCATCAATAATACTTTTAATATTTGAAATTTTTTCACCACTAGGTAGTTTTGTGCCTTCTGAAATATGAATTCCTATTAAATAAGGTTTCTTGAATTCTTTAATTGCCTCAATACCACATCTAAACTCTCTAATGCTGCTCCAAACATCAAAGTAATAAAAGTCTACATATTCATTTAACAATTTAGCCTGTTCATTAAAATCTTTAGTGATTTCAGCCTCACTTCTTCTATCCTCTTCATAAGTTAAACGTTGAGGTGGCAAACCTCCAGCAATCATTATATTTGGATATTCATTTTTCACTTTTAAAGCAATTTCTCCTGCTTTTTTATTAAGATATTCGAATTTATCTTCAATATTGTTTTCACTTAGTCTTTTTCTTCTTGTTGTAAAAGTTGTTGTAACAATTACTTCTGCTCCAGCTTTTACAAAATCTTTGTGGGTATGCTCTACCAATTCATGATATTCAGAATTTAGTATCGCATTAGCACTCCATAAAGTTCCATTTGGCTTCATGCCACGAGCTAAAAGCTCTTGACCCATTCCACCATCCAATATTCTCGTCTCTTTAAAAAAATTAATATCCATTGTGTCCTCACTTTTTTAGTGCTTTAGCTTTATGCTAGGTGCACAATACAGTTCAACTACCTTGCTTATTTGATTATTTTGGGATTTCCATTTTAGCAGTTTATGCCCGCAATAGGATCAAATCGGCAATTACCTTTTAATTGATAAATGAATGTTTGTAAACTATTTATCTAAAGTAATTTTAGCATTAAAAGAAAAAGACCTTCTTTCAGCATTAATATTAAATGGATATGCCGTATGCATTAAATAGTTTGGAAAAATTATCAAGTCTCTTTGTTTAGGTACAATGTTAAAAATACTTCTGCTCAAAAAACCTCTTTGTCCGTTTATAAAATCAATTGTGCCGTTAGTCTTATCTTTTTTGTTTTTTAAAAATTTATTCTTAGTCATATCTTTTGGCACTTTTAAATAACCTACACCAGATATATCTCCATCATGATAATGAATAGGGTTATATTCATCTTTAAATTGACTAACTACCCATAAATTTAATATTTTTATATTTTTAACTTTTTTAATTTTTTCATTTTTAAGAAAATCTTTAATATTTTTTTTTATTTCTCTCTCTAAATTTTTTTTTATAAAATTATTTGAAATTTTAATTTCTTTTTTAATTTGACTAGCTAGTTTAGAGCTATAATCATTATTTTTTGTTAATACTTTATTATCAATCTCTTTGTTCAAGATATTTAAAAATTTCTTTGAAATTTTTGTCTTTCCAATTGATGGACCAAAAGGTTTAATATTTTTCATAACGTTTTAAATATATTAAAAGCATATTTATTCAATACTAAGCAATAAGTTTAATTCCCATTCTTATTGCTACAAAAATTACAAGAAAAGAAGTTAATATAGCTAAAATTTTATTCGATAAGAATTTAATGTTTAATAAGCTACCAATTTGTCCTCCAATAAATACCGTTAAAAACAATGGCCAATAGTTAATAACCTGATCTAAAACTTGATCTTTTGTCAGCTGTCCAGCTATCCCAAAGATAGAATTGATTAATATAAATAAAGATGCACTACTGGTTATATGTCTTGGGTATCCAGCTTTCATTAAAAATAAAAGAGGGCTTAAAAAAATTCCTCCACCAATTCCTACTAAACCTGACAAAAAGCCAATGATAGATCCAATAAAAATTGAAATAAATTTAGGAATTTTGTTAATTTTGATTTGATTATTATTAAAAGATTTACTCTCAATTAGTAAAAAAATACCTGCAACCAACAAAACACAAAATAATAAAATCTCAAATAAACTTTTTTCAATTGTTATTGACCCTCCAATAAATGCTAAAGGTATAGAGCCAATTAAATAAGGGAAAAGTAAACTAAAGTTTGTATTTTTAGATCTTATAAAATTAATAGAATTACCAGATACAACAATAATATTACACACAAGGGCTATAACGGGAAATATTGTGTAAGGCACACCCCAAATTAAAAGTAATGCAAGATATGTTGAACCACCCCCAAATCCAACACTTGAGTATATTAAAGCAGTTACAAAAAAAAGAATTGATAATATAATCATTTTTAAATTATGGATGTAAATATAGCTTTATTAACTGTAACAGATACAAGAACATTTGATAATGATAAATCGGGTGCAATCTTGGTTGAAAAAATTAAAGAAGCTAAACACCAATTAATTGATAGAAAAATTTGCAAAGATAATAAAGAAGATATTGTGAAAATTTTAAAAGAATGGACAGATCAAAAAAATATAGACGTCATAATCACCACTGGAGGAACAGGTCTTACAGGTAGAGATATAACTCCTGAAGCGATTGATGAAATTGCAGACAAACATATACCTGGTTTTGGAGAGGTTTTTAGAACAATAAGTCTTAAAACAGTTGGAACATCATCAATACAATCTAGAGCTTGTGCAGCTTTATCTAATGGTAAATATATATTTGCATTACCAGGATCCTCCGGAGGTGTAACTGATGCGTGGGATGGAATATTAAAGCATCAACTAGATATTAATCACAAACCTTGTAATTTTGTTGAATTATTTCCTAGACTTAAGGAAAAATAATTATTTTTGATATTTGTCTTTCCATTCAGAGTAAGGCATTCCATAAACATGCTCTCTTGCATCAGGATCAGAAATTTCAATTCCTTTTTTCCCCGCCTCTTCTCTGTACCACTTAGAAAGACAGTTTCTACAAAAACCTGCAAGATTCATCAGATCTATATTTTGCACATCTTTTCTTTCTCTAAGATGAGATATAAGCCTTTCGAATGCTGCAGACTGTAATTCTTTTTTTGTATTTTCGTCCATAATTTATTATATGTTTAATTTATGAAATTAACAGGATCTTATAAAATTAATTTGGAGAAACAAAAAGTTTGGGATGCTTTAAATGATCCAGAAATACTAAAACAATCAATCCCTGGGTGTGAAGAGTTTAATAAAAAATCTGACACTGAATTTTCTGCAAAAGCTACAAATAAAATTGGACCTTTTAATGCTACATTTTCTGGTGACATTGAATTGAAAGATTTGAATCCTCCTAATAGTTATAAGATTTCAGGATCTGGAAATTCTTTAGTTGGTTTTGCTTCAGGAGAGGCTGAAGTTAAACTTGAAGATACAGACAAAGGAACAAATTTAATTTATTCCGTTGAAGCACAAGTAGGTGGTAAAATTGCACAGGTAGGCTCAAGACTAATTGATATGACAGCAAAAAAGATGGCAGATATTTTTTTTGGTAAATTTTCAGAATTGATTTCTTCTGAAAAAGCTGAAGAAAAAGAAATTCCATTAACAACTGATTCAAAAACACCAGAAACAAAAATTAATTATGGTTATTTAACTGCTGCAGTAGTTCTTGGAATTTTCTTAATTTATTGGGTGTTTTTAAAATAAAATTCTAGTCCAAGTAGTGTTCAATTTGACACTTGCCTTCATATTCTCAAAATGATTAAATCATAACATTATTTATAAGGAGAGATTATGGGTAAAATTTCATTAGAAGTTAATGGAAGAAAAGTAGAAAAAGAAGCTCCTGATAACACTTTACTATCTACATTTTTAAGAGAGCATTTACAGCTAACAGGTACACATATCGGATGTGATACTAGCCAATGCGGAGCATGTGTAGTTCATGTTGATGGAAATTCTTTAAAAAGTTGTACGGCTTTAGCAGCTGATGTTAATGGATCAAAAGTTAAAACAATTGAAGGTTTAGAAACAAATGGAAAAATGCATCCAATGCAGGAAGCATTTAAAAAACTTCATGGCTTACAGTGTGGTTTTTGTACTCCAGGAATGGTTATGAGCGCAGTTGATCTTTTGCAAAAAAACAAAAAACCATCAGATGCAGAAATTAGAGATTGGTTAGAAGGAAATATTTGCAGATGTACAGGATATCAAAATATTGTTGCAGCAGTTAAAGAAGCAGCAACAAAAATGTAATTTTAAGGAGGAAATATAAAATGGCAAGTTTAGTAGGTTCTAGAGTTGAGAGAAAAGAGGATAAAAGATTTTTAACTGGCAAAGGTAGATATACAGCAGATATTAATTTAGCAAATCAAACTTATGCAATTTTTGTTAGGTCTCCACATGCAAGAGCATCTATTAAAAAATTAAATATTGATAAAGCATTAAAATCATCAGGAGTAGTAAGTATACTTACTGGCAAAGAAATAGCTGATGATAAAATTGGAGGTTTGATAGCAGGTTGGGCAATTAGAAGTGAAGATGGTACAGAAATGAAATGTCCAGGAAACCCTCCATTAGCTAAAGATAATGTAAATTTTGTTGGAGATCCAGTTGCTGTTGTAATTGCTGAAAGTTTAGCAGAAGCAAAAGAAGCTGCGGAAAAAGTTCAAGTTGATTACAAAGTATTAAAAGCAGTCACAAGTACTGCAGACGCTATGAATGGAGATACTATTCATGAAGGAATTGATAAAAATCTTTGTTTTGACTGGCTATTAGGTGATAGACAAAAAGTTAAAGAAGCATTTGATAAGGCTGATAAAGTAATTTCTATTGATATCATTAATAATAGATTAATTCCAAATGCAATGGAGCCAAGAGCATGTGTTGCTGATTACAATGCAGCATCTGAAGAGATTACATTATATACAACAAGTCAAAATCCACATTTATCAAGATTGATAATGTCTGCTTTTGGAAATGTAGCTCCTGAACACAAGTTAAGAGTTGTAGCTCCAGATGTTGGTGGTGGTTTTGGTTCAAAAATTAATGTCTATAACGAAGATATTGTTTGTAGCTGGGCAGCTAAAAAAATTAATAGAGCTATTAAGTGGGTTGCGGAAAGATCAGAATCTTTTTTAACTGACATACATGGAAGAGATCATGTTACTCATGCAGAATTAGCGGTTACTAAAGATGGAAAGTTCCTTGGTTTTAAAAACGAGACCATTGCAAACCTTGGAGCTTATGCTCGAGTATTTGGAACAGTTACTCCAACTTATTTATTTGGACCTTGCGCAACTGGTGTTTATGAAATTCCAGCAGCTTATACAAATGTCAAAGCCGTATATACAAATACAGCTCCAGTAGATGCTTATAGAGGCGCAGGTAGACCAGAAGCTACATATACAATAGAAAGATTAGTTGAAAAAGCTTCAATGGAATTAGGAATAGATAAAACTGAACTTAGAATAAAAAACTTCCCTACAGCATTTCCTTTTAAACAAACTTTAGTTCATACAGTAGATTCTGGTGATTATGTTGCTGGAATGGAAAAGGCAAAACAGATGGCGGACTACAAAGGTTTTGAGGCGAGAAGAAAAGAGTCTGAAGCTAAAGGAAAACTTAGAGGAATAGGTGTTACCTCATATTTTGAAGCATGTGGTATTGCTCCTTCAGCTGCCGTAATGTCTTTAGGATGTGGAGTTGGATTATGGGAATCTGCAGAGGTTAGATTTAATCCAACAGGACAAGTCACTGTTTACACAGGTTCACATAGTCATGGACAAAGTCACCAAACAACTTTTGCTCAAATAGCAGCTGATGAGTTAGGTGTACCAATAGAAAATATAGATATCGTTCATGGAGATACAGATAAAGGAACATTTGGTATGGGAACATACGGTTCTAGATCTTTAGCTGTTGGTGGTATTGCTATTGTCAATGCTTGTAAAAAAATAGTTGAAAAAGGTAAAAGAGTTACAGCAAAAATGTTAGAGGCAAATCCTGAAGATGTTGAGTTTAAAGATGGTGAATTTATTGTTTCTAAATCGAATAAAAAGAAAACAATTGGAGAAGTAGCTTTTGCTTGTTATTTGCCTGGTGTTAGAGATGAAATGAAATCTCCATTGCCAGAAGGTGACGAACCTGGTTTAAAAGAAACTTCTTTTTATGATCCTTCAAACTTTTCTTTCCCAGCAGGAACACATATTGCAGAAGTTGAGATAGATCCTGAAACAGGACATGTGAAGCTTGAAAAATATACGGCTTGTGATGATTTTGGAAGAATAATTAATCCAATGGTTGTAGAAGGACAAGTTCATGGCGGTCTTGCTCAAGGTATTGGTCAAGCATTGTATGAAAATGCTGAGTATGATGAAACAGGTCAGTTGATGACAGGATCTTATATGGATTATACGATGCCACGTGCAGATAATTTTCCTGAGTTTAACATTGGTTATACTTGCACGCATGCAACCACAAATCCTCTAGGAGTTAAAGGCTGTGGAGAAGCAGGAGCAATAGCAGCACCACCTACTGTGATGAATGCTGTAATTGATGCCTTAGGTGGACAAGAGGTTACTATGCCAGCTACAGCTGAAAAAGTGTGGAAGGCTTGTAAAAATCTAAAAAAATCTAACGCAAAAGCAGCATAGGAGGTTTATGAAAGATTTTAATTATCATTCAGCAAAAGATAGTAAAGAGGCATCTAAACTTGCCTCATCTAGTTCTGCTTTCTTAGCAGGAGGAATGACTACTATTCCTTCAATGAAATTAGGATTAGCTACTTACAAAGATTTAATTGATATAAAAAATATTAAAAAATTAAGTGGCATAAAAGTAAGTGGGAAGTCAGTAATAATTGGAGCTGCAACTAAACATGTTGAGGTTTCGAATTCTAAAGATATAAAAAAAGCAATTCCATCATTATCTAGTTTGGCTGAAGGTATTGGTGATCCTCAAGTTAGAAATAGAGGAACGATAGGTGGGTCAGTAGCAAATAATGATCCATCAGCAGATTATCCATCAGCCTGTATTGCTTTAAACGCAACAATACATACGAACGAAAGAAAAATTGAAGCGGCAAAGTTTTTTAAAGGAATGTTTGAGACAGCTTTAAAAAAGGGAGAGTTAATTGAAGCTATAGAATTTCAGATACCAGAAAAATCAAGCTATCAAAAACATCCCAATCCTGCATCTAGATATGCAATCGTTGGAGTATATGTGGCCAAACATAAAGGAGATGTAAACGTTGCAGTTACTGGGGCAAAATCATGTGTTTATAATGATAAAGATATGTCGAAAGCTCTATCGGGTAATTTTTCCTCTTCTTCAATAGATGGAATGAATCTAGATAGCTCAGAAATGAACTCTGATATGCATGCTTCTGCAGATTTTAGAGCTAGTTTAGTTGTCACTCAGGCTAAAAAAGCCGTTGATGCTTGTTAGTTAAAAACTATATTTTATCAGATGAAAAATTCATTTGATGAGAAAATTTTAGACGAAGCTCAAGATTGGATCAAAGCTAATCAAAAAGTAGTTTTAGCAACAGTAATTCAAACCTGGGGATCATCACCTAGACAAGTTGGTAGTAGAATGATTGTCAATGAAAAGGGAGATTTTTCAGGTTCTGTTTCTGGCGGATGTGTTGAGTCTGCAGTTGTAAGTGAGTGCCTGTCATTAATTAAAGATAACAAGCCTTGTAAAAAAATAGAATTTAAAGTTTCAAACGAGAGTGCGTGGGAAGTGGGACTGGCCTGTGGTGGAGAAATTGCAGTATATATTGAGCAGATACATTAATGAAACTTAAAACACTTGAAGAAATTTTAAAAAAAAAATCATCAAAAACTGAGTTTGCAATTCTTACAAATTTAGAAAATGGGAATAGTGAGATTTATATACCTGGAACTTCTCCAGAAGGAGAGTTTTCAAAATACATAAATGAAATAGAAAAATTTTTTAAATCAAAAAAAAATGGGGTTATAGAAAATTCAGAAATATTTGTTGAAACTTATATAAAACCAATAAAAGTAATTATTGTTGGTGCTGTACATATTGCACAATACTTAGTTGATTTTGCAAAAAGTTTAAATTTTGAAATTAGTATCATAGACCCAAGAGGATATTTTGCATCTGAGCAAAGATTTCCTGATATTAAAGTTATTAATAAATGGCCAAAAGAGGCTTTTGAAGAAATTGAAACAAATTCAAATACAGCCTTAATAGCTTTAACACACGATCCAAAAATAGATGATCCCGCTTTACAATTCGCTCTTAAGAATAAATTTTATTATATTGGAGCACTTGGTAGTAAAAAAACTCACGAAAATAGATGTCAAAGATTAAGTGAGGCTGGATTTACTAATGATGAAATCAATTCAATTCATGGACCAATTGGAATTAAACTTGGAGGTAAATCCGCTCCAGAAATTGCTTTATCTATTATAGCTCAACTAGTTTCTGAAACTTATAAAAAGTGATTAAAGTTATATTACTTGCCGCTGGTTTATCCAAACGAATGAAATCAGAAAATAAACTTATTAAGTTATATAAAAATAAACCTCTAATTAATTATTCACTAAATGTATTAAAAAAAAGTAAAGCAAATAAAATCATTATAGTTCTTGGTCACCAATATAAAGAAGTAAAAAAAATAATTAAAAAAAATAAAAAGATTATTTTTACCTATAACAAAAACTATAAAAAAGGAATGGCCTCTTCTATAAAAATGGGATTAAAAAAAGTATCTAAAAATGACTACGGCTTTATTGTAGCCCAGTCAGATATGCCATTTGTTAAACTATCAGATATAAATAAAATCTGCAGATCTATAAAAACTAAACAATTTTTAGTCCACGCATTAAAATATAAAAATAGATTAGGTAACCCCATTGGTTTTGATATTTCTTTGATAAAAAAATTTAAAAATATTAAAGGTCAGTTTGGAGCAAAATTTATGGTCAAAAGGCTTCAAAAAAGAACAAATTTTATTAATACAAGCTGTATTAAATCCTTTAAAGATTTTGATAAAGTTTCAGATTTTAGAAGCTGATTTAGTAATTTTAACCCTAAAAAGTAAAAGAATTATTAAAAGTATTAAAAATATAAGTGGTTTAAAAAATATTGTTTTTGATAGCCAAATATAATGAAGTACGCCAAAAATCCCAATTATATAAATTAATCTATGAATTTTTTTCCAATTTTGTTTTAACAGTCTAACCATTTTCTCAGATGACGTTACAGCAAGAGGGATTAATAAAAGCCAAGCTGAAAAGCCAATAAAAATAAACTTCTTTTTTAAAACATCATTTATTAGTGGTTCAAAATCAAATCTGTAATCTAGACCAACGTAACTCAACATATGAGCAGATGCATAAAAAAATGCGAACAAACCAAGCATTCTTCTAAATTTGATCCATTCTAACGATTTAGTAATTTTCCTAAGTGGTGTCATAGAAAGAGTTAAAAAAATAAAAATCAATGTCCATTCACCAAAGTGATTAATAATTCTATCCACAGGCTCTGGTCCTAATTGATTAAAAACTATTTGATAAGTAATTAAATAGATTGGCCAAAGCGAGAGAAAAAAAACTATAATTTTAGAATAGCTTCTCAATTTAATTTAATAATTTTTTTTTAAATCCATACCGCTATAAAGACTTGCAACTTCATCTCCATAACCATTAAACATTAAGGTCTTTACTCTAGGCGCCCAAACACCTTCACCAATTATTCTTTCAGTTGCTTGAGACCATCTTGGATGATCAACATTAGGGTTAACATTTGAGTAAAATCCATATTCTCTAGGTGAAGCCCACATCCATGATGAGGTAGGCATGTTTTCGACAAATTTAATTTTAACAATAGCTTTTGCACTTTTAAAACCATACTTCCATGGAATAAAAATTCTTAATGGTGCTCCGTTTTGATTAGGGAGTTTTTTACCATACAAACCTGTCACAACTGTTGTCAAAGGATGCATAGCCTCATCAATTCTTAAACCTTCATTGTATGGCCAGTTTAAAACGGGGTATCTTTGACCTTTCATTTGCGTAGGGTCATACACACTTTCAAATTCAACAAATTTTGCTTTATTAGTTGGATTTACTTTAGATAGTAATTCGCTCAAAGAAAAACCCATCCATGGAATAACCATAGACCAACCCTCAACACATCGTAGTCGATATATTCTTTCTTCAGAAACAAACATTTCTGAGATTTCCTCCATTGATAATTTAATTGGTTTTTCAACTTCTCCTTCAATAGCTATTTCCCACGGAGTTGTTTTAAATATTTTAGAATTTCTATGAGGATCACTCTTTGATGTTCCAAACTCATAATAATTATTATAAGTCGTAATATCTTTATAACTTGTTAATTTATCTCTCTCACTTGCCAGAGATTTATTTACAAAAGGTATAGTGGACATAGCTAGTGAGCTTGCACCAAGACCTATAGATTTAATGAAAGATCTTCTTTTTTTATAAATACTTTCTGGTGTAATTTCTGAATTTTTAAATTTTATCATTTTAATTATTTAGAGATACTCCTTTTAACCACTCACTGTCCTCATTTTCATAATGTTCTTTTTTCCAAATAGGAGATCTTTTTTTAATTTCTTCAATTATATATCTAGATAACACAAAAGCTTGATCTCTATGTTTGCAAGCTACACCAATAATGATACTTTTTTCTTTTAAACCCACATAACCTTTAACATGTTCAATAAATACTGCTTTTTCTTTAATATTTAGTTTGTTATCTGCTTCCTCATAAATTTCTTCAAAACTTTTGAGAACCATACTTTCTTTGGCATCATAGGTAATACCAGTAACTGTTTTGTTTTCATTTAAATCTCTTACAGTCCCAACAAAATATATTACAGCACCAAATTTCGATTGATTTAAAAAATTTTCTGCTTTTGAAATTTCTATCTCCTCTTTTTTTGAAGCATCAATAATTTTAGTATGTAGCATTAACCGCCTCCTATGGGAGGTATAATGCTAAAGTTTTGTTTTTTAACTATTTTATAATTGTCTGAGACAATTTTATCATCAGACGAACAAAAAGCTGATGATTTAATAATTTTTTTAAAAGTTTCATTACCTTTAAATTTCATATCAACAAACTTTATCATTTGGTTTCTAAGATCTTTTATTGAGGAATTTTCAATTAATTCAAAATCTAAATGTGATTTAGTACTAAATTCTCTAGTTGCGCCAAAAAGTTCAACTGATATTTTCATTAAAAAATATTTTTTAAAAAATCTGGGAGACCATCAGGGTTTTTCCATAATCCACTTTTTCCACCTTCTTTAATCAATAATTTTACGTTATCAATTTTAAGATGCGGATTTACTATTTTGCTTAAATCATAAATTGTGATTAAGGCAGAGTTAACACCCATTATAGCTTCCATTTCAACACCTGTTTTTGCTACTGCAGAAACCACGCAAAAAACTTCTAATGAACTGTCTAATTCATTCATAATTATTTTAGTAGCCGTATGGTCAATTGGAAGTGGGTGACATAGAGGAATAAGTTCACTTGTTTTTTTTACACCCAACACAGCTGATACCTCAGCTAAAGTAATGGGGTCTCCTTTAGGCATCTTCTTATTTTTAATTAGATCAAAAACTTCTTTTCCAACATAAATTTTACCTGACGCAAGTGCTCTTCTAAAAGTTTCTTTTTTTGAGGAAACATCAACCATATTGAAAGAATTTTTTTGAAATATTTCTTTCGCCCAATCTTTAAGCTCTTCTTGATTTATAATTTTTAATTTTGACATTAGCCACCTGTTTTAGATAAATTTTTAGTTAAACCAGTTTCACCAATTTCTAAATGGTGAGATTCTTTTTTAAATTTCATTTGACTCATTATAAGATCTTGTAATTCTTCAATTTGAACATCTTTTTGTAATAAATGTCTTATGTTTATTCCAGTATTGCCAAACAGACATAATCTAAGATCTCCTCTTGATGTAATTCTTAATCTATTACAGCTTCTACAAAAATCTTTAGAGTAGGGTGCTATGATTCCAAATTTCCCTTTATATTCTGGATTGATATAGTTTAGAGACGGCCCAGCATCTTTACCTAAGGTTTGATAAATCCAATTATTTTTATTTAAGTATTCTTTGAAGATTTTTGAAGATACATGGTATTTTTTAAAATAATCTAGGTTATCACCTGTTTGCATTAACTCTATATATCTAAAATCTACTTTGTTCTTTTTTATAAATTCTCCCCAAGTTTCAAAATCTTTGTCTGATGCATTTATTCCATTTAAAAGAACTGCATTAATCTTAATATTTTCAAAATTTAAATCTTGAAGATTTTTAATTCCTTTTAAAATCTCTGGTAATCGATCATGACCTGTAACATTTTTGAATGTATTTCTATCTAGACTATCAATGCTAATATTTATGCCGTTTAAGCCACTATCCACTAACATCTTTGCTTTTTCATCTAAATGATAACCGTTTGTGGTAATTACAACTTTTTTTATTCCAGCTTCATTTTTTAAAATCTTGATTATATCAAAAAAATCTTTTCTTACTGTTGGTTCGCCACCAGTAAGTCTAATTTTGCATACACCTAATTTTGAAAAAACTTTTGCTAAACGTTTAATTTCGTCTAAGTGAAGAAATTTTCTGTTATCGCTCTTATCAATTTGATAACCATTAGGTAAGCAATACCCACACTTAAAATTACATACATCGGTAATCGAAAGTCTTATATATGGAAAAGTCCTACCAAAACTATCTCTTAACATTTTCATTTAAGTTAAAGCTATCATAATTAATAAAATTAATCATGATAGAATTAACTTAAAATCTAGCTTTAACCTGCTGGTTTATAATTAGCCATAGCCTTTGATGCCATGCCGGCAGCTTTACCCATATCCATTTCCTCTAATATGGTAAAATTTGTTATAGCTCCAGAAGCTTCAACTGCTAGCTTAACTGCTGCAGCACCTTCAAATCCTATATTACCACTTACAACTCCTACAAAATCGTAAGTTCCTCTTGTGATCATAAAAGACTCCATTTTTCCTCCCACTGCTTCTGATAAAGCGGTGGCTGCTGCAGCTCTGTCTTGATCTGGATTACCTATAAATCCTTTAAAAGCTTGAGCCGTGTAATTGCCCATTACTATAAATTTAGCCATAGTTACCTCCTTTAATGAAGTCTAACATTATAAGAAAAAAAACATCAATGAGAAAATTACATATTTGTTATGCGCTGTTTAAATGTATATGTTCAATTAATGCTAGATTTATTAAACAATTATAGAAAATCTAATTTTATACTATGAATGTAAAAACCAACAATTTAAATAAATCTGAAATTGACAAGATAATACACTTTTACAAACAAAAAAAATTTGATGATGCATTAATATTATCTAACAAAGTTTTAAAAAAAGAAAAAAATATCCCTTTTTTGTTTAACTTAAATGGGCTTATAAATTTGAGTTTAGAAAATTGGGAGAATTCTGTTCAAGTATTTCAAAAAGCTATTGATTGTGATGATAAGTTTGTTGAGGCATACAACAATATGGGGATTGCTTACAGTCATTTAGGCAAAGAAGATAAAGCTATAGAAAATTATAATAAAGCAATAGAAATAAAAAAAGACTATTCAAATGCTTATAACAATTTAGCAACTCATTATGATGATTTAGGAAAGTATGATCAAGCAGTCAAAAATTATGTGAATGCCTTAAAATTTAATTCAGATCATTTACAAGCTCAAAATAATTTAATTCATTTAATGAATTTTTTTAATCCAGAAAATGATGAAAATAATTCAATCATTAAAGCTAATCATGATATTAAAAATATTGATACTAAAATTTCTATATTAAATAAAATTTCACTAAGAGAATTGAATGATTATTTAATAAAGTGCAATCAAATATTAAAGAAAAACTTAAAAAATTTATCTTTTTTTGACACACAAATTCACAGAAGAAATGGGTTCAACCTAAATTGTGATCGACATCATAAAGCATTTAACAAATTCAAAATAATACCAAAATATTGCTTTGGTTGTATCAAAGTTCAAATTAATTTAACAACAGTGGTTCAATTATTAAAACTTTATTTTATATTTGATCAAATTAATTTCCCTAATGATAATATTAGAAAGTCATTTATCGAGTTAAGACCGGGTATCCCAGGAACTTATAAAGGTCTTATTTATTGTGAGTCAGTAGAAGAAGCGCACAAAATTATTGATATTTTAGAGCCTTATATGACTAAATTAATCGAAAAGAATTTTAATTTATCAATTAAAAGAGGTTGTACAGAATTTGATATTGAATTTCCCGGATATAAAGATGTAAAAAATTTAAAAAATGTTTTGTATCAAGATGATTGGGTTCAAAGTGAAAAATTAATTGATGAAGAAATATTGAATGGAAGCAAAAAGGGGAAAAAGGTTTTTAATAGAAGTCTAAAAGGAGTTGGTTTGTCTGACTTATTAACCATTCATAATTGGCTAAATTACGCAAAGTTGATTCAAGATGAGAGTTATAAAGATATAACAAATGAAATATTTTTTTCAAAATATATTTTTCAAGCTGTAAAAAGGAGAGATAATCAAAATTAATATTTAATATGCCAAAAATACTTTCAGATTTTGAGACAAGTAGTTTTAGAGAAAATGGTGCCGTTTTTCTTAAAAATAAATTTGATATTAAGTGGATTAACAAACTCCAGAAAGGAATAGAAAAAGATATTGCAAACCCCAGTCCAAGATTTAAATCACATACGATAGAAAAAGGTGCTCCAGCTTATTTGGAAGATTATTGGACATGGCATTTAGTTCCTGAATTTAAAGATTTTATTTATAATTCTCCATATGCAGAAATAGCTTCGGAATTAATGTCCGCTAAAAAAATAAATTTAGTTATGGATAATTGGTTTTTAAGAGAAGCGGGATCAAAGTCCTCAACACCATTTCATCATGATATCAGTTATTTTGACATGGATGGTACAATGTGTGTTCTTTGGCTTCCACTCCAGCCAACTAAGAAAGATGAAGGAGTTGTTTGGGTTAAAGGATCACATTTATGGAATAAACTTTTTTTGAGAGTCTTGTTCAAAGACGGACATAAAATTGAAGGAAATGAATGTGTTGTAAATGGAAAAAAATATGAACTACCCCCAGATATATTAGGTAACAAGAAAAAATATGATTTTTTACAGTGGGATTGTGAAATTGGTGATGCTGTAATTTTCGACATGAGAACTCTTCATGGAAGTTTGGGAGAAACAATTCCTGGAAAGACATTAAGTCGTTATACTTTAAGAGTAGCTAAAGAAGGTTCAAAAATTAGTTATGATGGTGATTGGACTAGTTTTAATTATAGAAAAGCAATGCAAGAGGCAGGTTATAAAAATGGGGACCCTGTCGAAGGTGAAATGTTTCCTACACTTTATGAAAAAATTTAGCTATTAAGCCTGTTCATCTCTTCTAGTTCGACTTCTAGTTTATCCAGTTCTTCTCCACCTGCCATCATTCCTAAAAGTTCTTCTCTACTAATATCTTTTTTATTAAAAGTTCCTAAGCTTTTACCTCTATTTAAGACAGTAAAGCTGTTTCCAACTGGATATGCATGATGAACGTTGTGGGTAATTAAAATTACAGCTAATCCTTGTGAAGCTGCTTTTACAACATATTTTAAAACCATTGATGCTTGATGAACACCTAATGCAGAAGTTGGTTCATCTAGTACCAAAACTTTTGCACCAAAATATATAGCTCTTGATATTGCTAAACATTGTCTTTCACCTCCAGACATTGTTCCAACTGCTTGTGAAGGATCTCTTACATCAATTCCAATTTGACCCATTCGTTCCGCTGCAATTTGATTTGCCTTTTCAATATCAAAAGTTTTTAGAAAAGGAGGTCCTTTTAATGGCTCTCTACCCATGAAGAAATTTCTAGTCACACTCATTAACGGAACTAAAGCTAAATCTTGATAAACTGTTCCAATCCCCATATCCAAAGCATCTTTTGGTGAGTCAAAAACAGTTTTTTTACCTTCTATTACTATTTCACCCTCATCAGGCTTATGAACACCAGCTAAAGTTTTAATCAATGTAGATTTTCCTGCTCCGTTGTCTCCAAGTAAACACATAATCTCACCTTTTTTTAATTTCATAGTGACATCTTTTAGAGCAATAACTTTTCCAAAAAATTTACTAATATTATTAAATTCAATTAAATTTTCAGACATTATTTACTCTCAGTTACTCGTTTTCTAATGTAATTATTAAATACCACAGCTATTAACATCATTGCCCCCAAAAACACTTTAAACCAATCAGTATCAACGTCTGTGTAAAATATTCCCATAGATACAGTTCCAAATATTAATGCGCCAAAAGCTGCACCAATTGCTGATCCATATCCACCAGTTAACAAGCAACCTCCAACGACAGCTGCAGCAATTGCCTCTAACTCTTTTAAATTTCCTCTCATAGTATCTGCAGAACCAGCATCTAAAACTTGAATAGTTGCAAAAATAGTTGCTGCAACAGCAGTTCCAATAAATAAACTTATTTTAACTCTTCCAACAGGCACACCGACATTTGTTGCACCATTTTTGTCCCCACCAGATGCAAAAATCCAGTTTCCATATCTCGTTTTCATTAATATCCATGTTGCAAAGAGGGTAGCTGCAATAAACCATATTACCGAAGGAGGAATACCAGTAGCTAATGGAGTTCCATCAGTTCTTAATGCAATTAAATTCATTGAACCCAACCAAGTAAATAACCATTTGAAGGTGTCAGTTGCAAACATCCATGCGATTGGATCATTTTCAATTAAAACTCTTAAACCTGGAACTTGAGTTCTTCCTGTAATTAATCTTGTGATTGCTAATGTTGCTCCTCTTAAAATAAACAACATCGCTAGAGTTACTATAAAAGATGGAAGCCCTGTTCTAACAACAAGGATACCATTGAAATAACCAACTAGTACCGCCATAGCAAATGCAAAAATAATACTAATCCATAAAGGCCAGCCCCAATAAATAGCAGGAATAGCAATACAAATACCTGCAAAACCAATCATTGATCCAATTGATAAATCAAATTCTCCACCGATCATTAGCATCGCTGCTGCAATTGCAATTATTCCTAAATTTGCAGAGACATCTAAAAAGTTAAGAGTTCCATAAGCACTAAACATTCCAGTATCACCTGCAACTATTCCAAAAAATATGAATACTAAAATTGCACCACCAACAGCACCTAATTCAGGTCTATTTAAAAGTAATCTTAATTTAGAAACTTCTTTTAGCCTTTCGTCTTGACTAGAAGTTTTTTTTGATGCAATACTTTTTGCTTTGTCGGACATTTTGTTTTGAATTTTGTTTAGAAAAAAGGCCTAACTAAAAGTTAGCTAGGCCTTTTAAAGTATTTTTTATCTGTAACCTTGAGCTGCCCACTTAATTACTTTAGCAGCATTGTCAGGAGTTACGAAACCAGGACCAGTCATAACTACACCAGCCGGCATTGTTCCATATCTCATGTACTGACCAAAAATTGCTATTGGTAAGTAACCTTGTAGGTATTGTTGTTGGTCAATTAAAAACTCTACTTTACCTGCAGCAGCAGCCTTTAACATTCCTGGTGACATATCAAATGTACCAAGTTTAACAGAACCAACTTTTCCTGCAGCTTCTAAAGCTTTAAGAGCAGCTTCACCTGCAAGACCAGCACCTAAAGTTAGAATAGTGTCATATCCACCACCTAATTTAGCAGCAACAGCTTTTTGAATTTCTGTTGGGTCATTAGAAGTTCCTAATATGTCAACTGATCCACCAAAACCTTTTTTGAATCCAGCACATCTTCTATCTAGTGCAACGTTTCCAACTTCGTGGTTAACACATAGTGCTTTTTTACCACCAGCAGCTTTCATTTTTTGTCCGCCACCTACACCAGCTTCAAACTCAGTTTGTCCAACGTGAGCACTGATACCTAGTGATGCAAAGTCATCTGAACCAGAGTTCATTGAAATTACTGGGATACCAGCAGCGATAGCAGCTTTAACAGATTTTCCTAAAGCAGCAGCATCTGGAAGAGTAATCACAATACCTTTTGGTTTTTGTGAAACTGCGTTGTCAATTAATTTAGCCATTTCAACCATGTCGAAAGTAGCAGGTGCAGTGTACTTACAAGATATTCCCATATCAGCACATCCTTTATCTACACCATTCTTAGCAACAGACCAAAACGGGTCGTTAGCTTGTCCGTGAGATACAACGATCACGTCTACTGCTAAAGCAGACACTGAAAGCATAACCCAAGCAACAAAAGCTAATAATGATTTGTATAATGTTTTCATTATATTTCCCTCTCGTTATTAAAAATTAACTTTTAAAGTTGGGACGTTAACATAGAAAAAACTGGGTTGTAAAGATGACAACTTTAAAATGTATAGGTTTTATACACAGTTTATAATTATTTTAGATTTTCAATTATTAGTTGAAACTAAAATTTCAATTTAATTTGTTTTTTTTGTTTCAAAGAAATTGATGCAGCATTTGCTATGATAAGAGCTCTTCTTCCATCCTCAAAACTAGATATGGGTTTGTTTTTCTTTATTGTATATCTAGCCAGTTCATCCAGTTGAAGCTTGTATGCATCAACATATCTATCAATAAAAAAATTAAGAAGAGGTTTTTTTTGAGAAGTGTTATTTTTATTAAATATTTCTGTCTCGTTTTCTTTTTTATTTCCAGAAATCAACATTCCTTTAGATCCAAACAACTCTACTCTTTGATCATAGCCAAAACTACAATGTCTTGAATTAGTGATTATACATTGTACACCTTTATTTGATCTTAAAATACATGAGGCAAGTTCATAATCTTTAATTTTATCAAATTTTTTGTCTGAAATATTGCTTCCTGTTGAAAAAATTGAGCTCACTTCATCTTTATCTTTTTCTAAATAAAATCTAGCTAAATCAAAGTCATGTATCATCATGTCTTTAAATATACCCCCTGAAACTTTTAAATAATCTAAAGGAGGAGGCGCTGGATCTCTGCTAGTAATTATTATTTTTTCTAGCCTTCCTATTTTTCCTTTTTGAAGCTCTTTTTTTAACGAACTATGACCTGGGTCATACCTTCTGTTAAATCCCAACTGTATTCTCGGATTGTGTTTTTTTATTTTTCTTAGGCATTTGTTAACTTTATCAATATTTAAATCTAAAGGTTTTTCACAAAAAATTACTTTTTTATATTTGGCTGCTTCCTCAATTAATTTGATATGCGTTGGTGTACTTGAAGCAATAAAAATTACATCTATATTTTTATCTTTGAACGCAATTTGAGGATTATTAATAGATGTTGAGTTAAATTTTTTTGATAATTTTTGATTAAGTTTTGTATTGATATCAAAAGTATATTTTAAATTAAAACTTTTATGAGAAAATAAATTTTCAGCATGCATTTGACCAATTCTTCCAAGACCAATTAAAGCAACCTTAATCATAGCTTAACCCATTTTTTTGATTTGCTAGATTTTTTACATGCATCAATAAATTTAGCAGTTTCATATCCATCATCTTCGTTAGGATAAAAAGTTCTTTTTTTTGATTTTAATGATTCAGCAAACTCTCTATAAATATTAGAAAAAGCATCCAAATAACCTTCAGGATGACCAAATTTTATTCTAGAAAATTTTTTTGAAAAGCTTGCGTCATGAAATCCTCTTTCTAATATTCTGACAGCTCCTTTTGATGGATTATATTTTAAATAAGTTGGATCATTTTGTACCCATTCTAAACTTCCTTTAGATCCAAAAATTCTTATTCTTAAACCATAAACTCCACCTCTTGCAGTACAACTTGTCCAAAACATTCCTTTTGCACCATTATCAAATTCAATTAATACTTTAGCGTTGTTATCCATTTTAACTGTTTTTGATACTTGACTAATATCAGCAAAAACTTTTTTTGTTTTTAATCCAGACATATAGCTGGCAAGATGACAAGCATGAGATCCAAGTTCGTTTAAAACTGTAGAGACGCCTACAATTTTTTTATCAAGTTTCCAACGAAATATTTTTCTAGAGTTTTTTTTATTTATTGTTTTTCCTTCACTCCAGTCTTGAACATACTCAAAATTAATATCTTCTATATTTCCAATTTTTCCTTTTTCAATTAATACTTTGGCTTCTCGAACCATGGGGTAGGCTGAATAATTATGTGTTAGAGCATATTTAATTTTTTTATTTTTTTTTATTTTATTAAATAAACTTTTGGCTTGTTTCAGATCAGCAGCAAAAGGTTTATCAGAAATTATATGAATGTTTTTATCGATAAACTTTTCAGCAATAATTTGATGACTTCCTGGCGGTGTCATTATTGATACAACATCAATTTTATCTTTTCGAAGACTTTCTTTGTTGGCCATGGTTAAATAATTTGAATAACATCTATTTTCACTCACACCGATGCTTTTTCCAAACGAAGTTGATTGTTTTGAATTTCTTGAAAAAACTCCAGCTACAATTTCATATTTGTCATCAAACCTTGATGAAATTCTGTGCACGTGACCAATCCAAGAATTAGGTCCACCTCCAATGATACCTAGTTTTAATTTTTTAGATTTCATTTTTAAAACTTATATATATAAGACTTATTTATGTCAGTAAAATTAGGAATAGCGCCGATTGCATGGAGTAATGATGACATGCCGGAACTAGGAGGCGATACTTCTTTAGAACAATGCTTGTCAGAAGCAAGTCAGGCAGGTTTTATTGGAATTGAGTCTGGAGGAAAATTTCCCAAAACATCTGAGGAGTTAATACCTAAATTAAAAGAATTTAATTTAAATCTTTGCTCAGGTTGGTATGGAGCAAACTTAAGAAAAAATAGTGTTACAGAGGAAAAAAATTTAATTCAAGATCAGCTAAAGTTATTTAAAGATTGCAATTCACCTTGTATGGTTTTTGCAGAGGTTTCAGGTTCAATTCAGGGAGATCCAAACAGAAGACTTTCTACAAGACCAAAAATGGATCTTGATGAAGCAAAAAAATATTATTCAAAAATTTCTGAAATGGGAAAATATTTAGAAGATGAAGGTATGCCTCTTGCTTACCATCATCACATGGGAACAGTAATAGAAACTGAGGAAGATACGATAAAATTGTTAGAAAATACTGATGATAGTGTTAAACTTACTTTAGACACTGGCCATATGTTATTTGCTCAGGGCAATTCTCTAAAAATTTTAAAAGATTTCAGTGAAAGACTTATTCATATGCACTGCAAAGATATTAGAAAAGATGTTTTAGAAAAATCTTTGAAAGAAGATTTAAGTTTTAGAGGAGCATTTTTAGAGGGTGCTTTTACAGTACCTGGTGATGGCTGTATTGATTACAAGCCACTATTTGATGTATTAAAAGAAAAAAATTATTCAGGTTGGTTGGTAGTTGAAGCTGAGCAAGATCCAGCAAAAGCAAATCCTTTTGAATATGCAAAGATTGGTTATAAATATTTAACTGAAACCTTAAATAGCAGCAATATAGAGATTTTTAAAAATTGATTATCTATAAATAGAAGTAAGTTCGTTGTTTCCTGCTGCAACACAAGGTGATTTAAAACAAGTACCAACAATCCACTCTGAACCTGGATCAGGTAAAAAATTCGAAGACATTACAAAGATCACTCCCATTTCAACGGCTTGACCAGCTTTACCTTCAGCTTTTATTCTTGGATCAGGATCAGTTTTCACTTTTGAGTCATCAGAAAATGGATTTTCTATTTTTAAATTTTCATTGATATAATTAACAACTTTATCAGCTATCCATTCACCATTACATGGATCACCCCAAACAGTGAATTTACCTTCATCGTTGTTTCCACATTTATTAATTTCATCATTAATTAGATCAACGACTTTGTTGTGATTTTCTTTTACTAAATTAGCTTTAGCTTCAACCGCTGGTCTCGTGCTTGCTGTCCAAATTAACATTCCAACTACAAAAATTGCAGAGGCAGATACTAAAAACTCTAAAAAACCAAAATTCTTGAAGTTAATTTTCATATTATAATTTTACAGTCTTTGATTTTTCCAACTTTTTATCAAAAAAATCAATAATATTTTGAATTGTTTCTTTTCCCATTCTTGTCATACATTCCTCAGTGAACGCAGCAGTATGCGGACTTAAAAATACTTTATTATTTTTTAGTAAAGGATTATCTGGTTCAGGTGGCTCGATTTCAAAAACATCTAAACCAGCTCCAAGAATTAAATTTTCATTTAAAGCTTTATCTAGATCAATTTCATTTATAACTCCACCTCTTGCTGCATTAATTATAATGCAATTTTTTTTCATATTTTTCAGCAAGTTGTAATTGATAATATTCTTTGTTTTTTCATTAAGAGGCACATGAAGAGATATAGCATCCATGTTTTGTGAGGCTTCCTCTAAACTATCTACTTTTGTACCACCATGCTTTTCAATTATTTCTTTGGACACAAAAGGATCATACACAAAAACTTTCATTTCAAATCCCTGACATCTTTTTATTAAAGCCTGTCCAATACGACCAAATCCAGCAATCAATATATTTTTATTCCACAATTCAACAGTTTTTGGCAATTTATTTCGGTCATTGAATTTACCACTTTTAACAGTTTCATCGTACATATTTCCTTTTTTGGAAATATTTAGAAGCATAAACATTACATGCTCAGCTACAGCCACTGCATTTGCGGTTGCTGTAATTGCAAGAGTAATGTCATTTTTTTTTGTGCTTTCTAAGTCTATATTGTCATAACCAACACCATGTCTTGAAATTATTTTAAGTTTATTTGCACTATCAATTACTTCTCCAGCTAGTTTTGCAGTTCTAATTGAAACGCCATCACAATCTTTTATTTTTGTTTTAAGAAATTCAATATCTGTATTTTCTATAACCTCAAATTCGTAATCTGGATTATTTTTTATAAGCTCTATCCCAGCTTCATGTATAGGTTGGATTACTAATATTTTTTTCATAAGCATTTATACACAAATATAAGTTTTATAAAATATTAATTATTAAATTAAATTAGATAAATCTCTTTTATTATTTTTGAAAGTAGGCAGAGGATATTTAAAAGCAAATTTTCTTGGAATACATTTTTCTTTAGCTTTTTCCCAGAGAGCTAGCCATTGTTTAAAATTTTTAATTTTAAGATTTTTTTTATTTTTACTTCTAACGTAAAAATTGGGAAGGGGCTCTCGTCCTGATGGCTGTCCAGCAACATTATACCTTAGATCAGCACTTATTCTAAAATCATTTGATCTATTTGGTAAAGAACAGTGTATTGAATGTTTGTGCAGAAGTATCACATCACCAATGTTAGCCTCTAAATAAATATGTTTCATATCATCTAACAATTCACTATTTTTTAGTTCTACTTGTCCTCTGTATCCTGAAACGTGATTTAGTAATCCTATTTTATTGATCTTTTTAACAGTAATCATACATCCATTTTTTTTAGTAGTTTTAGTAAAAGGAATCCACACAGTAACCATGTCAGTTAATTTTTGCCCTTTTGTATTTAATACAGCCGCATCCTGATGCCAAGGCGTTCTTCCGCTTAGACCATCATGAATTGAACCTTTTGGTAATTTTTTTTCAGGCTGTTTAATTCTAGTATTTTGAACAGGGTTAGACATTATTTCTTTACCCAAAATATTTTCTACAACATCCAAAATATTTTTATTAGTAATTAAATTCCATAATGATTGAGTAGCAAAATAATCACTATCTTTTTTTACGTGGTCTCTTGGTAATCGAGTATTAAAATATTGATCTAAATCATAAATATTAAGTTTTGAAATATAAGAGTATTTTTTTTTAAAATCGAATTTAAGAACTTTTTTTACGTCTCTCTTTTTTGCATATTTTTGGATGAGACAATCCATAACAAATTCCATATCATTAAGAATTGGCTTTAAGTCTCTCCTAAAGTTAAGTACATTTTTAACAATCAAGTACCCATTCTCATATAATTTTTTCTGAAGACTATTTGTCATCATTAAAATTTATTTTATCATTCACAATATTTCAATGTTTTGGTGCTGTGGTTAAATAGTTCGCATCATGAAAAGAGGTTAACATTCTTTTTTTGGTGCTAATTATGTGAGGATAATATGAGATACCTTTGTAATTCCATATAACTGGTTTATTTAATGCATAACTTCCATAAATAAAAAAACGCTTTGGACAATTTTTTTCTACAAAACGCTTAACTCCATGATAGGAATTTGGAGTAGATTGGAAAAAAACAACAGTTCCTTTTTTGGGTGTAAAAGATTTGACTATTTCAAGCTCAGTTATTTTTGGAAATCTTCTAAAACTTTTTCTTAAATTTTTTTTTGCTTTTTTTCTATAGATAGTAAGAGAGCCACCATTCTTTTTTGGAATGTCTGTTAAATAAATTAAGAAATTATATAATCTAGTTATATCATCTCGATGAGGTCTTAATCTATACCCTCCTTTTGATACTGAAAAGTCTATATCTAAATTTACTTTAGGATTAGTATAATTATTACCCAATAATTTTTTTAATTCACTAGAATTTAATTTTTTTTTAATAGTGAACTTTTTAGGATTAAATGATTTTGGTTTATATAAATTTACCCATGATCCATCCTTAAAATTTTTTGTAAAAAGATTTTCAATTTTTTTATAAAAAGACTTACTATTAAACAGTTTAAAAAGCTTTGCAGAGTTTATTGAATTTTTTATGTATAAATTAAAGTTTTTTGAACCTTTATTAATCCTGCTTCTACCTCCCATAATCATATCATCAAATGATTTTGAGTTACTTATTTCTTTAATTAATAAATTACAGATATTTTTTGAAACAACGTTGTCTCCAACTAAAACAGGAAAGTTACTTTTGATTTTTTTTAATTTATTTGTACTGAGCATTTAGCTGTACATTCCTTCTTTCACTTTAATCATTTTATACATCAGATCGTTTAAAGGTGTTTTAATCCCATGTTTTTTACCTATTTTTGAAACTGCGCCACTAATAAAGTCTATTTCAGTCTTTCTCTTATATTGAACATCAAAAGCCATAGACGACTTGTTGGTTTGCATTGAATCTACAATTTTATTAAACATAAATAAGCATTCATCTTCTGAAACATTAACTCCATCTGCAAGCGCCACTTCTCTCGTCTCTAAAATTATTTCTTTACCTAAATCTCGAGATACTTCGTTTGCTTTATTGTTTATATATAAATCAGTATGATGAAGATCAAAAATTGCAGATAATGGTCCAATTGCTGTTAAAGCAAAAAGCTTCATCCATTTTCTTTTCTTTACATCTTCTGTAGCAATCATTTCAAGATTATGTGCTGTAAAAGTATCTGCTATTTCTTTAATTCTATCAGTAATTCCTCCCTCGTACTCACCAATCCAAGATGGTAACGAACCATGATTCATTATATGACCTGGTCCTAAAATGTTTGAAGCTTGAGTAGTTGTTCCACCAATTACTTTTTCATTACCCACAATACCTTGAATAATTGCTTCATGACCAATACCATTTTGAAAAGACATGAATACTGTTTTGTCTCCTATGATATTTTTAATACTATTTAATGCAGGCTCTAAAGCAGTAGCTTTACACATAACAATTACAGCATCTACTTTATCTAACGATGATGGATCTGAAGTGGCTTTAACTTTGATTACTCGATCACCGCCATGTCCATCCATTTTTAAACCATCTTTATTAATTGCATCTACATGCTCTTTCCAAACATCAATTAAAATTACATTTAAACCTTTTTCAGCAAGCAAACTGCCAAATAAACAACCCATTGCTCCCGCACCAAGAATAGCTACTTTTAAATCTTTATTAATCATCGTTACCTTATTTAAAATTATTTATGTATAGAAATTATATATATTATCTATAGACATTATGCAAAATAAAATATAGCTTGTTCACATCATGCAATTAAAAATAGAAAAAGGAACTTTTAAAGATTATTCATTAGAAGATATTTCTGGTGCATTAAGAAAAGGATTATCTGAAAATTTCAAAAACGTTGAAGTAGAAGTGGTAGATTGCCCAAATCTAAGAGATTGGGATTGCCCATCAGAAGGAATAAGTGGAAATCAAAAAATAATAGACGTTGGTGGAGAGCCTTATATGCATGATCCAAAATTTATTGGTGCAGAGTTTGACTATCAAGAAATATCTAAAATGATTAATTCTGAAAAATCTTATGCTTTAGGTGCTGGATCTGGTGCAATGTCTTGTTTAGATGGTCACTGCGGAGAATTAGTTATCAATGAAAATTTAATTACTGATGAGTCTAAGTCAATAATAGCAAGAGTAAACCCAGATAAAAAATGTATTGTTGAAAAGTATTCTGCAAAAAAACACGGTGGACTTGGAAACATTTATTACACAGATGGTAAAAAAGGAAAAGTTATTAAAATAAAAATCAAAGGTAGAAATGGAGAACAAGGTTCTTTGCCCCAAGCAATGAGGTCCTCTTTATCAAAAAATTTAAAAATAAAAGATAATGAACATTTGTCTCTTGCTGGCGTGTTTAGAGTATTAAATGGAAAAATAAGGTCACATGTGCAACCTGATTATAAAGATATTAAACACGAGTATTATGATCCTAAACAAATGAAGTGTGTAAAAGATTTTCTTCAATTTTATGAACCTGTTGGACCAAAATTACAATGTTATACTGTTCTTTGGACGGGTGATCCAACTGGAGGAGAATTAAATCTAAGAGAGTCTGGTGAACATACTCATTTTCATTCTTATGAACATCAAAGAGATGCGGGACATTATCATTTTGACGTAACGCCTGATGAAATAGAATATGAAGGTTATTTTAATACTGCTACAGAGGTACATAGAGTAAATAACATTTATAAAGAGCTACTAAGTAAAAATAGTATTGAATAGAAAACTCAATGAGTTTAAATTTATTTAAATGAAAAGACAGTTCAAGTATCCTAAGCACTTTGAAGAACAAAAAAAAATACCAAAACTTACTCAAAAAAGAATTCAATTAGCAGAAATATCACTTGGTGATTTTGAAGGAAGATTAGCCAATGAATTATTGAATTGGTTTTCTTTAACTCCACAACATTGGATAATGTTACATATGGTTATGCTCGCTTATTACAAAAATAAATCAATTACTAAAAATCAATTACTTAAAGTGATCGAAAAATCATATTTAACCTCAAATGTTTATATCGATACTGCAATTAAAAAAGGTTATTTTAGAATTATAAGAAATGAGAGAGACAAAAGATCTATATTCATATTACCTTCAGTAATCACCATTAAAACCTTTGAGGAATTTATTGATAGGAGAGATATTCTTTATAAAGGTGTTAAATGAAGAATATCTATACATGGGCTGCTAAACCAGCAAAGCGAACTTTAACTGTAGCCGATTTAAAAGCAGCTAAAGGAAAAAGAAAATTTACACAAGTTACAGCGAATAGTATTGAAGAAGCCGAGGCAGCTGAAAAGGCAGGGTTTGATATGATTATATCGAATGCAAAGAATGTAATTCCTGTAAGAGAAGGTTCAAAAAATTTATTTTTAACAGCTGCTTTAGTATTAAATGAGTTTGTGACAGCAGACGATATTATGCGTGGAGCTTTTAAAGCATTAGAGAATGGTGCAGATGCAGTTATGACACCAAGAAGTATGGACGTAGTTGAAATGCTAGCAAAGGAAGATGTTCCAGTGATGGGGCATTTAGGTTTAGTTCCAAGAAAATCTACTTGGATTGGTGGCTTGAGAGCAGTGGGTAAAACTGCTGATGAAGCATACGAACTTTTTCAAAAGTTTAAAAGATTAGAAGATGCAGGTGCTTTTTCGGCTGAGTGTGAAGTCATACCTGAGAATGTAATGGGTGAAATTTCAAAGCGTACAAATATCGTGACTGTTTCTTTGGGCTCAGGTAGAAATGCAGATGTAATGTATTTATTCATGGAAGATATCTGTGGTGATACTGAAAATCCTCCAAGACACTCTAAAGCATATGGAAATTTATTAAAATTAAGAAATGAGATAAAAATAGAAAGAATAAAAGCTCTTAAGGCTTTTAAAAAAGATTCAATGACTGGAAAATTTCCAGGAAAGAAACAATCTTCAAATTTAGAAAAAAAAGAATTTGAGGAATTTATAAATCAACTTGATTAATAAGCTTTAGACTCTTCTTTTTTTGAAGAACCTTTCATTTTTTCTACAACAGCTTTTGCACCAGCACTTAAAGCTCTTTGATCAGCTCCAATAGTTACAAAGTTAAAACCTTTACTTATCATTTTTTGTGCATATTCAGGTGTACCATTATGAATTCCTGCAAAAATATTATTTTTTTTTGCGTGTTCTAATATTCTTAGTATTTCAGAATAAGCTTTTGTGCTTTCTGCTCTATCAAAGCCAGGTTCTTCTCCTATTGCTAAACTTAAATCAGCTGGCCCAATATATATTCCATCTACACCAGGAGTTGACATAATTTCATCTAGCTTTTCTAAAGACTCTTTTGTTTCGATCATAGCTAATTTGAGCATTTCATCATTTGCATGTTTTGCATAATCTGAACCACCATAGATTAACCCCCTAACAGGACCAAAACTTCTATAACCACGAGGAGGGTACATGCAAGCTTGAACAAATCTTTCTGCTTCTTCTTTATTACTTACCATTGGACATATAATTCCATAACAACCCGCATCTAGAATTTTCATTATTTGACCTGGCTCATTCCAGTTTACTCTAGCCAAAGGAGTTACATCTGTTGTTGAAATTGTTTGAAGCATTGGGAGTGCATTAGTGTAATCAACCAAACCATGCTGCATATCTATTGTAAGAGAATCCCATCCTTGGTGAGCCATTACTTCTGCTGAAACAGTACTAGGTATTTGAAGCCAACCATTAATAACAGGTTTCCCCGCTTTCATCATTTCTTTAACTTTATTTTTTCTCATTTTTAGATTTTTAAGCCCATGTGAGTATATTTCACATTTAGATAATCTTTGATTGCACCTGATCCACCTTCACGACCATAACCAGTTTGTTTTATACCTCCAAATGGTGCTTCAGCAACTGCAACTACACCAGTATTTACTGCAACAGTTCCAGATTCTAATTTTTCTGAACCTATGTGAGCTTGTTCCATTGAATTTGTGTAAAGATAACTGCATAAACCTAAATTATTATTGTTAGCTCTCTCTATAACTTCATCAAATGTTTTGAATGTTAAAATAGGAATAAGAGGGCCAAATGGTTCTTCTTTCATTATTGTAAAGTTGTCTTTTACATCGTCAAAAAAGGTTGGTTCATAAAAATATCCTTTATTAAAACCAGATGGTCTTTTTCCACCCATTAGTACTTTTGCACCTTCTTTTTTTGTGGTTTCAACTAGTTTTTCTATTTCCTCTAATCTCTTAGCAGTACTTAATGGACCCAATACAACTCCTTCATCCATTCCATTACCTATTTTTAATTTTTTTGCTCTTTCCATGAAAGCACCAACAAATTCATCTTTTTTACTTTCTTGAATATAAAATCGATTAGGTGAAATGCAGACTTGACCGTTATTTCTAAATTTTCCAGTTATTGCTATATCGGCAACTTTATTGATATCTACGTCTTCACAAACGATAAATGGAGAATGTCCACTAAGTTCCATAGTAACTCT
>CACEJN010000008.1 GCA_902559935.1 uncultured Pelagibacteraceae bacterium
TTTAATTAATTCCAACTTAAACAAGGAGGTTTAATAAAAGTTGAAATGAAAAAGTTATCTCAAATAGTTGATTTAAAAAAAATAAAAGTTGTAAATGAAAATATTGATAAAGCTCATGGCTTACCAAATGAGTGTTACACCAATCCAGATTATTTATCTATTGAGAGAAAAAAAATTTTTGAAAATAAATGGGTGGTAATTGGTGTTGGTAGCTCCTTACCAAATATTGGAGACGCGAAACCATTTGATCTGCTAGGAATTCCATTAATTATTTTACGAGATAAAAATAATAAAATTAGAGTTTTTCATAATGTTTGTAGTCATCGAGGTTTTAAGATTCTTCAAGAAAAATGTAAAATTAAGAATGTAATAAGATGCCCGTATCATTCTTGGTCATATGACATGAGCGGCAAATTAATAGCCACACCGCATATTGGTGGAATGAATAAACATAATTGTAATAAATTTAGCAAATCACAAAGCGGTCTTAAGGAAGTTAGATCTCATGTTTGGTTAGATTTAATTTTTGTAAATATAAATAATAATGAAATTGATTTTGAAAAATATATTAAACCTTTAAGCGATAGATGGAAAAAATTCTGGCCAATTAAAGATAGAGATTTAATAGTTTATTCGAAAGATTATGGTTATTTTAATTTGAATGCTAAATGTAATTGGAAATTCGCGATAGAAAATTATTGTGAAAGTTATCATCTTCCATGGGTTCATCCTGGTTTAAATTCTTACTCAAAAATTGATGATCATTATCACATTCAAGGATTACCAAATCGTTTTGCTGGACAAGGTACCATGGTTTATAACCCAAGGTTTAAGAGTAGCTTAAAATTTCCAACATTTCCAAACTGGCCAAAAGATCAAGAGCATATTGCTGAATACGTTGCTCTTTTCCCGAACGTTATGCTTGGTATACATAAAGATCATTTTTATGCCTACTGGTTAGAACCAGTAAATAATGAATATACAAAAGAACATATGGAAATTTTTTATGTTGGTAATGAAGCAGCAAATTCGAAAAAATTTAAATCACTTAGAAAACAAAACTTTGAACTTTGGAAAGGAGTTCAAAGTGAAGATTTAAATATAATTGAGGGAATGCAAGATGGGAGAAAATCACCATCTTATAATGGGGGAAACTTTTCACCTGTGATGGATAATCCCACCCATCATTTCCACAAATGGGTTGCAAACAATATAATGAAATGAAAGGATAAATTATGAAAAAAGATCTTATTACTAGATTAAATGAAGGACCTATTATGTGTGCAGAAGGATACCTTTTTGCAATGGAAAGAAGAGGTTATCTCTCAGCGGGTCCATTTGTTCCAGAAGTAGTTTTAGAACATCCTGAGGTAGTAACTCAGTTACATAGAGAATTTATTAGAGCTGGATCCGATGTTGTTCAAGCATTTACTTATTATGGTCATAGAGAAAAACTGAGAATTATTGGCAAAGAAGATATGTTAGAGCCACTCCAAAAAAATGCTCTTAAGATAGCAAAAGATGCTGCGAATGAATTTAAAGATTTAGATTTAATGGTTTGTGGAGATGTAGCTAATACAAACGTATTTGATCCTGGTGATGCCAATACTCATAAACAATGTCAACAAATGTATGAAGAACAGATAGCTTGGGCAAAAGAAGCTGGTGTTGATTTTGTAATTGCAGAAACCATAAATTGGACAGAAGAAATGAAGATAGCATTAAAAGCTATCAAGGATGCAGGTCTTATTGCAGTTTGTAATTTTGCTATTCCCAGAGGAGACAAAACTAGAGAAGGTCATACCGCTGAAGATGCTTGCAAAATGATGGAAGATTTAGGTGCAGATGTAGTTGGTTTAAATTGTTATCGAGGACCTGAAATGACAATGAAACTTTTAAAAAAAGTTAGAGAAAAAGTTTCATGTCATGTTGCTGGACTTCCAGTACCGTACAGAACAACAGAGGAAGAACCTGGTTTTTTAAATATAACTGATCATGGTTGTAATTGTATTCCTGGGGGTAATGCATTCCCAGTAGCTTTAGACAACTTGTTCTGTAACAGATTTGAAATGGCAGAGTTTGCAAAAGATTGTGTTCAGAACAAAATAAATTTTATTGGTATATGTTGTGGAGCAGAAGCACATCACGTAAGAGAAATGTCAGTTGCAATTGGAAAAAAACCAATTTCAATGAAATATATGCCTGATATGAGCAAACATTTCCATCATGGTACAGATAAATCTCTAAAAAAAGTAAACAAGGAAATTAAATACTAATGGAAAAGCATGCGAAGGTAGTAATCATAGGAGGTGGTGTAGTAGGGTGCTCTATTCTTTATCATTTATCTAAATTTGGATTAAAGGATTGTATCTTGCTTGAAAGAAATGAGCTTACTTCTGGTTCATCTTGGCATGCAGCAGGGAATGTTCATGTAATTTCATCTGATCCGAATATTTCTAGGATGATGGCTTATACGATAGGCTTGTATAAAGAGATAGAAAAAGAGTCTGGTCACTCAACTGGATTTAAACCTAGTGGAGGATTTTATTTAGCATCTAATGAAGTGTGGGCTGAATATTTAAAAAGAGAAAGATCAAAAGCAAGATACATGGGACTTGATCAAGAGTTTATTTCTCTAGAGGAAGTAAAAAAGAAACATCCTTTAATTGATCCATCTAGATACTTGCTAGCATTATGGGATCCTATTGATGGTGAAGTTGATCCATCAGGAGTTACTTATGCTTTTGCAAAAGCTGCAAAAGTTCATGGTGGAAAATATTACACACACACAGTGGTTAAGGACACGAAACAAAAAGAAGACGGGACTTGGGATGTCTTTACTGAAAAAGGAAATATTAATGCTGAAATAGTAATTAACGCTGGTGGTTTATGGGCAAGAGAAGTTGGGCAATTAGCTGGGCTTAACCTTCCTGTTCAACCAATGGAGCACCATTATTTAATCACCGAACCTATTCCTGAAATCGAAGCAATGGGCGATCAAAGACTACCTATAGGAACAGATTTTGAGGGAAATATTTACTTTAGACAAGAAGGAAAAGGAATGTTGCTAGGAACCTATGAGCCAAAATCAACACCTTGGAAAGTAGAGGGTACACCAATGAATTTTGGCCATGAGTTACTTGAGCCAAAGTTAGATAATATAGAAGATAGATTAGCAATTGGTTTTGAAAGAATGCCAGCTTTAGAGCGTGCAGGTATAAAAAATATAGTTAATGGTCCTTTTACTTTTGGTCCAGACGGAAGCCCTTTGATTGGTCCAGTACCAGGTTTGAAAAATTATTGGGTTGCAGTTGGTGTGATGGCTGGATTTTGCCAAGGGGGTGGAGTTGGAAAATGTATTGCTGAATGGATTATTGATGGCGAACCTTCAATTGATGTTTGGGCTATGGATGTTGCAAGATTTGGAGATTATGCATCCCCTCAATATGGAACAATAAAGTCTTCAGAAAATTATGAACGAAGATTTATTATGACTTTTCCTAATGAAACTTTACCAAAGGGAAGAAAACAAAAAACAACAGGACTTTATGATCGTTTTGTAAATCAAGGAGCGGTCATGGGTGATAGTTTTGGTTTAGAAAACGTTTTGTGGTTCGCAAATAATAAAGAAGATGCTCATGAAGAACCTACTATTAAAAGATCAAGATCTCATGACTATGTTTCAAAAGAAGTTATTAATGTAAGAGAAAATGTTGGTTTAATAGAAGTTGCAAATTTTTCAAAACATGAATTCAAAGGTCCTGATGCTAGAAAATTTTTAGATCACATAATGGCTGGAAGACTTCCAAAACCAGGAAGAATATCTTTGTCTCCAATGTTGTCATATAGAGGAAAATTATATGGTGATTTAACTGTAGCTTGTTTAGATGAAAATGAGTTTATGGTATTTGGATCTGGAGCTGCTCAAGAAATGCATAGACGTTGGTTTGAGAGTCATTTAGATAAATTTAATTTAAGTTATTCTAATAGATCTGATGAGTATCATGGATTATCTATTGCAGGACCTAACTCAAGGAAAGTTTTAGAGAAAATTGTAAGAGACGATGTTTCAAATGAAAAATTTAAATTTAGAGATTCTAGAAGAATGTTTGTTGGGGGGGTTCCAGCAATAATAAATAGAATTTCATTTACCGGCGAACTTGGATACGAAATTTATGTAGCACCTCACTATCAATTAAAACTTTATGAAGAAATAATGGAAGCTGGAAAAGAATTTAATATTAAACCATTTGGTGGAAGAGCATTAATGTCAATGAGGTTAGAAAAAAATTGGGGAGCTTGGACTTTAGATTATAGACCAGATTTTACTGCAAAAGAGACAGGCTTAGATGTTTTTATTAATTGGGATAAAGAGTTTATTGGTAAAGAAAGTGCACAAAAAGAAAATTCTTCAAATAAACTCATACCATTAATTGTTGAAACAAATGATATTGATGTAACAAATAATGAAGCTGTTATGAATGGAGATCAAAGTATTGGTTATGTTACTTCAGGTGGTTTTGCTCATTTTGTAAATAAAAGTGTAGCGTTTACTTTTGTTGATCAAAAAAACATTAATTCTGAAAATAAAATTCAAGTAGAGATAAATGGAGATTTATTTAATTGTTCAATAATTAAAGAACCACTTTACGATCCAGGTGGTCAAAAAATGAGAAGCTAATGGCTCAAAAAGACGTAGGAAACAAAATTCCAATTTATAAGCTTAAAACTACGGATGAAGTTATGAAGTACTACGATGAGTGGGGAGACAAAGATAAATACAATAAAGATATGGTTGATTGGAACTATACAGGACCTAAAGAAACCGCAGAAATATTTAATAAATATGAGAAAAATAAAGATACTTTAATTTTTGATGCTGGATGTGGAACAGGTTTAGTAGGATTGGAGCTTAAAAAATATAGTTTTAAAAATTTTCATGGAGCCGATTTATCTCAAACTTTATTAGATACTGTACCAAAAGATCTTTATCAAAAATTAGTAAAAGTTGATTTAAATAAACCAATAGAAGTTGAGGATAACTTTTACGGTGGAGTAATGTGTGTTGGAACATTTACTTTTGGGCATGTAAAACCAAATGCATTAGATGAATTTATAAGAATAACAAAACAAGGTGGATTTATTTGTTTTACTGTTAATGAAGGAATTCATGAAGAGTATGGTTTTGATAAAAAAATTGATATACTGAAAGATAGCAAGAAGTGGGAAGAAGTAGAATTTTTTAAATCTGACTATATTGCAAGCAAAGATGTTAATGCATGGTTAGGGTTGTATAGGGTATTATGAGATTTAGTAGAAAAATTGCTCCTGAAATAAAACCAAGACAAAATTTTATTACTAAAAAAAGATTAAGAGAAGATGAGATAAATTTTGATAAGTTAAGATCATATCGTTTAGATAGGGTTAGAAAAGAATTAGTAAAAAACAATTTAGAAGCTTGTATTCTCTTTGATCCAGTGAATGTTCGTTATGCTTTAGATACTGTTAACATGAGCGTCTACAATATGCATAATTTAACAAGATATTGTTTTGTTCCAGTCAATGGACCAACAATCCTTTATGAGTATTTTAATTGTGAAATATTATCAAAACATTTAAATCTAATTGACGAAATAAGACCTGCAATCACATGGGATTATTTTAGCAATGGAGACCAAGTAAATCTACAATTGTCAAAATGGATTAATGAAGTTAAAGATTTATCAAAAAATTATTTTAAAACAAAAAAAATTGCAATCGATGTTCTAAATGGTCCTGCGGTTTCAGCTTTAAATAAAGAAGGTATTGAAGTTGTAGATGCAAAATTAATTTTAGAACAAGCAAGAGTAATAAAATCACCTGATGAATTAATTTGTATGAAAGCAGCAATAGAAGTTGCAGAAAAAGGTGTATCTAAGATGAGATCAGATCTTAAACCAGGAATGACAGAAGATGAATTGTGGTCAATTTTACACAAAACGAATATTGAAAATGGAGGTGAATGGATTGAGTGTAGGATTTTATCTTCTGGTGAAAGAACAAATCCATGGATGCAAGAGAGTAGTAATAAAGTTATGCAACAGGGAGAAATTGTTGCTTTTGATACAGATATGGTTGGTCCCTATGGATACTGTGCTGACATATCAAGGGCCTTTGTAGTTGGGCATAAATTTAATGATGAGCAAAAAAAACTATATTCAATGGCTAGAAATCAAATTGATCATAATTTTAGATTAATAAAACCAGGAATGAGTTTTAAAGAATTTATAAAAAAATCTTGGGTTTTGCCTGATGAATATTATGGAAATAGGTATTCATGTATGGTTCATGGAATTGGTTTATGTGATGAGTGGCCTCAAATAAGATATCCAACCGATGGTGGACAAGAAGGTGGAACTTTTGAGAAGAACATGACAATCACACTTGAGAGTTATATTGGTAAAGTTGGTGGTAAAGAAGGTGTAAAACTTGAACAACAGTACCTTGTAGGTGAAAATGGACTTGAATTAATGTCCCATCATCCGTTAGAAGATATTTAATGAAAATTATTTTAGTAATGGGTTTGCCTGGAGCTGGCAAAACAACTCTAGCAAATGAAATAGCACCATACTTAAATGCCAAAAGATTAAATGCTGATGAGGTAAGAAAAGCAGCAAACGATTGGGATTTTTCAGAAGAAGGAAGGATAAGACAAGCAAAAAGAATGGCAGAAGCAGCTTTAAATTTAAAAGCAGAAGGTCATTATGTAATCGCTGATTTCATTGCACCAACCCCTGAAGCAAGAAGCTTGTTTCCAGCAGATTTTAGGGTGTGGGTCGATACAATTAAAGAAGGAAGATTTGAAGACACAAATCAAATGTTTGTTAATCCTAAGAATTTTGATTTTCATGTAACAACTCAGGATGCAAAAAATTGGGCACCAAAAATAATAGAGGAGATAAAAAAATGACACACCAATGGGATAACAAAAAACCAACAGCACAAATGCTAGGGAGATGGCAACCTTTTCACGATGGACATTATACTTTGTTTAAAGAAATTATTAAAAAAACTGGACAAGTTTGTATTCAAATTAGAGATGTACAAGGTGTAGATGATAATCCTTTTGATTTTGAAACAGTAAAAAAAAATATTGAAGAAAGGTTAAATCCTGAGTTTGAAGGACAATTTAAAATAATGTTAGTACCTAATATTACAAATATTTGTTATGGTAGAGGAGTTGGATACAAGATTGAGGAAATAGTTTTGGATGAAGAAACTCAAAAAATATCAGCTACCAAAATAAGAGAAAAAATGCGAGAAGAGGGAAAGTTAAAATAAAATTAAATGAACGATAGACTTAAGACTATTGTAGATTTAGAAAAATATCCAATACACGATTTAAATTCACCAATAATTAAAAATCTAGTTAAAAAATGTAAAGAAGAACTTGATCAACATAGTTGTTCAACAATTCCAAATTTTATTTTGCCTAAATCACTTAAGGTAATGAATTCTGAGTTAGAAAAACAATTAGATGAAGTTTATATGTCCAAAGAGAGTATAAATGCTTACTTGTATGCAAAGGACGATCCTTCATTACCAAAAGATCATCCAAAAAGAACTTTTATGAATAGATACAATGGATATTTAAATTCAGATTGTTTTCCAAAAGATTCCGAGATGAAATATCTATACGAAACCGAAGAACTATTAAAATTTGTATCTGCTTGTTTAGGCGTTTCACCTATTTACAGATGGGCAGATCCTTTAGCATGTCATGCGTATAATGTTATGAAACCAAATGGAGTGCTCCCATGGCATTTTGACAGTTGTGAATTTACACTTAGTTTAATGATACAAAAACCTGAGAAGGGGGGTGTATTTGAGTATTGTCCAAATATTAGAGAACCTGGAAATGAAAATTTCGAAGAAGTTCAAAAAGTTATAGCAGGAGATAGAACTAGAGTAAGACAATTGAAGTTAGAGCCAGGAGATTTACAAATATTTAAAGGAAGATTTACTTTGCATAGAGTAACAAAAGTTGAAGGTCAAAAATCAAGATATATGTGTATTCCTGCTTATGTTTTGGATCCATGGAGAGTAAATACACCAGAACATTCCAAAGCTATTTATGGCAAAGTTTTACCAATTCATATAGAAAGAAATCAGGCTAGATCTGACGGATTAACTGATTAAATGACAAGCAATATAAAAATTAAAAAAATTAATAAAGAAATTTCATCAATTATTATCGATGAACCAAAAACTTATAATTCTTTATCATTTAAAAACCTTTCTGATTTATTGAAAGCATTTAAAAAACTAGATTCTGATAAAAAAGTAAAAGTCATAATATTAGAGGGTGCTGGAAAGGGATTTAGTGCAGGACACAATTTGAAAGAAGTAAGAGGTTTAAAAAAAAGAGAAAAATATTTAAAATTATTTAATCTTTGTTCAAAAGTAATGCTTCAAATTGTTGAAGGTAGAAAACCTGTAATTGCCAAAGTTCATGGAGCAGCATTTGCTGCCGGGTGTCAATTAGTTGCAAGTTGTGACTTAGCTTATAGCACTAAAGAAGCGTTGTTTGCTACTCCTGGTGTAAATATTGGTTTGTTTTGTAGTACACCTATGGTTGCTGTTAGTAGAAAGATAAGTCGAAAACCAATGATGAAAATGTTGTTAACCGGAGAACCTATCAATGCAAATTATGCAAAAGAAATAGGGTTGATAAATGATAATTTTTCAAAAGCCAAACTAAACAATGAAGTGTTTAAAGTAGCAAGTAAAATTGCTTCAAAATCTAATTTAACAATAAAAATAGGAAAGCAAGCGTTTTACAAACAATTAGAAATGCCATTAAGTAAAGCTTACGCTTATACAAGTAAAATGATGACACTTAACATGATGGCAATGGACGCTAAAGAAGGTATTTCAGCTTTTCTTGAAAAAAGAAAACCTAAGTGGAAAAACAAATGAAATCAAAGAATATAATTTTAATAATTTTTATTTTATTTGGAATTTATGTAGTTATTGATCTTAGAGATCATAATTCTAAAAGAGCAGTAGATGCTTGTGTTGCAGGAAGTCAAAAATTAGATCAACCAATGACCATTAAGGAAGCTCAAAAATTCTGTGAGGAAAAAATAAATTCAAAAGATTAGAAATCAATATGAGTGATATCAAAGAAGTTCTCTCTAAATATAAATCAATTGCAATGGTAGGAGTTAGCAACGATCCAACAAAAGCATCAACTATAGTTATGAAATATATGCAAAAATATGGATTTAAAGTTTATCCTGTCAATCCTAGAGCTGAGGGTCAAAAAATTTTAGGAGAAGAAGTTTTTGCTAAAATATCTGATATTAATGATCAGGTTGATATTGTAGATGTTTTTAGACCATCAAAAGAAGTTTATGCTATTGCAGAAGATACAGTTAAAATTGGTGCTAAAGTTTTATGGTTACAGCTCGGTATACGAGACGAAAAGGCAAAAGAATTGATGGAAAAAAATGATATTAAGTATATTGAAAACAAATGTACTAAAATGGAATATCAAAAATATTTTTTAAAAGTTAGACAAGCTTTTCCAGTTTTAAGTGACTAATGAGCAAAATAATTAAATTTTTAGACAACACATTTTTAGATTTGGGTCGTCAATTTAAATGGACTTATCTACCTCCATTAATGGTTTATATGGCTGCAGGTATTTCTGGTTTAACAGGTATTGTTGGTACATTTTTTGTTAAAGATTATTTAAATTTATCAGCAGCATTTTTAGCAGGCCTAGGTTTTTGGGCTGGAATTCCTTGGGCATTAAAAATGCCATTAGGACATTTAGTAGATCTTATCTGGGAGAGAAAAAATTATATGGTCTACTTTGGAGCTTCGTTGATAGCTCTTAGTTTACTAATTATGTATGGATTGATTATTCATACTGAAGATATGTCCCAGGTATTTTCGGTAGAAACATGGTTTGTGATAAGTGTGATTTTAGCTCCAGTTGGTTATGTGGTTCAGGACGTTGTAGCTGATGCTATGACAGTTGAGGCAGTTCCTTTGGTTGATGAAACAGGAAATGATTATTCTAAAGATCAAATAAAAATAATGCACACAACAATGCAGACACTTGGAAGGTTTGCCATTATTGGCGGTACAGTACTTGTTGCATTAGTTAATGTAATTTTGTTTAGGGACGTGGAAAGTCTACAGCAGGCCGATAAGATAAATTTATATGGAACTATCTACATATATGCTCTTGTAATACCTTTAGTTTCTATACTAGGTGTAATTTTAGCAAATTATTTAAGACATAAAAAAATACAAACTTTAAAATCTAAAGGTCTAGAATTTAAAAACGAAAGAGGTAACGAAAAAACAAAAATAAACTGGTGGATATTAGGAGGAAGTTTAGTTTTTGTTATTTTCACATTGTCTATTGGTTCATTTAAAGTTCCATTTGCACAAGAAATTGTTTTTATAGGCTCAGTTATAATCATTTTGTTTTTAATGTTTAAACTTATTAAGGAACTACCTCAGGAACTAAGATTGACAATTGTAGGTACAGCCGTAATTATTTTTGTATTTAGAGCCATGCCAGGTCCTGGCCCTGGTTTAACATGGTTCGAAATTGATGAACTAGGATTTAATGAACAGTTTTTTTCAATTCTATCACTACTGGCATCAATTTTAACATTAGCTGGTATTGTTTTATTAAGACCGTTTATGGCTAACAATTCAATTGCTAAAATAATTGTTGTTTTAAGCATTGCGGGTGCGATTTTGTTTTTACCAAGTGTTGGAATGTATTATGGTTTTCATAACTGGACAGCCTCATTAACTGGTGGAGTAGTTGATGCTAAGTTTATTGCATTAATTAATACTGCATTAGAGTCTCCACTTGGCCAAGTATCCATGATTCCTTTACTTGCCTGGATAGCAAAAAATGCTCCAGCACACTTAAAAGCAACTTTTTTTGCAGTTTTTGCATCCTTTACTAATCTTGCATTATCTGCAAGTGCACTGGGAACTAAGTATTTAAATGAAATCTTTACGGTTACAAGAGAAGTAAAAGATAAAGTTTCAGGCGAAATACAAACTACAGCAGATTATTCTGAACTTGGAATACTGTTAATTTTTGTAACACTTTTAACATTAATTCTTCCAATTTTATTTGTATTTATAATTAATAATAGTAAATACAAAACTACTGAATAAAAATTTAATAAAATGAAAAAAATTTTCTTAGTGTATGGGCACTACAATGACAATTCATTTAATGCAGCAATCAGAGATGAATTTATAAAACAATCAAAATCTAATGGAAATCAAATTGATGTTGTTGATTTATATAAAGAGAAATTTAATCCTGTTTTCGCTGGTGAGGAACCTGATCAAGAGGTTTTAGATCATAGAAAAAGAATTGAAGACTGTGATATTATTGTACTAATTGCTCCAATTTGGAATTTTAGAATGCCAGCAATAGTTGAGGGTTGGATTGATAAAGTATTGGCACCACCTTGGGCTTTCAAATTTAAACAGTTAGTAGGAAACTATGGTTATCCAATCGGAAACTTAAAAGCTAAGAAAGCTATAATTTTTTGCACATATGGTTCACCAAGATTAGCAATCACTACTTTTTTTTTAAACTTACCAATTAGAAGGTTAAAAAGGGGAGTGTTTCATATGTGTGGCATATATAACATTGTCTATAGAAGATATTTTGCAGTACCCTTTGTGAGTGATGCAAAGAGACAAGAATTTTTAAGTGATGTTAGAAAAACTGCTAATAATCTCTAAAGTTTTAATATTATTTTTTTTCTCCATTTCATTTTCAAACGCTGAATTATTAAGCCCTAATAACACTATAAGCCCTAAAGAAGTTGTCAAAATTCAACTTAGTGGACTTCAGCAAAATGATCTTAAGTATAAGGATAGTGGTATCGAACAAACTTGGCAATTTGCCCATCCAAACAACAAAAAGGTTACGGGGCCATTAAATAACTTTAAGATGATGATAAAAAGCGACTCTTACAGAATGATGATCAACCACCTAAGTCACACAATAACTGAGCTTGGAAGTAGTGACAAATGGGCTCAATTTGAAGTTATCATTCTTGATAAGGATAAAATTTATCACAAATTCAATTGGCAAGTCGAAAAGTACAGCTCTGAGGGAACTTTGAAGGACTGTTGGTTAACCACAATGGTATCCAGTCCAATCCCTCTTGGAAGCTCAATTTGATTGTCCAAATATACATTTTTGTTTCGTAACAATTAAAAATTTAGTAGGAATCCCTGAATGAAAACAAAAACTAAAGTTGTAGTAGTTGGTGGAGGAGTTGTAGGGGTAAGCGCCCTTTATCATTTAGCAAAAAAGGGCTGGTCTGATGTTGTTCTAGTTGAAAGAAAAGAGTTAACTTCTGGATCTACTTGGCACGCAGCAGGTTTGTTGCCTTTATTTAATATGAGTTATTCAGTTGGACAACTTCATAAATATGCAGTTAATCTTTATAAAACATTAGAGGAAGAAACTGGAAAAAATGTTGGCTTTAGTGTTGTTTCAAATATTCGTCTAGCAAGTACAAAAGATAGAATGGATGAATACCATCAATACGCAGGTGTCGCTCGAACTATTGGAGTAGATGTTAAATTTTTGAAACCAGAACAAGTAAAAGAAATTTGGCCATTGTGTCATACAGATGATTTAGTTGGTGCAATACAACACCCTGAAGATGGATATATTCAACCAGCAGATTTAACACAAGCATTAGCAACAGGTGCAAGAAATAGAGGAGCAGAAATTTATAGAAACACAACTGTCCTATCAATGAGGCAAACTAAAGATGGATGGATTGTGGAAACAGATAAGGGATCAATAGAGTGCGAACATGTTATTTCTTGTTCTGGAAATTTTGCAAGACAAACAGGTGAAATGGTAGGATTAGATATTCCAGTAATACCTGTTGAACATCAATACATTGTTACAGAACCGCATCCTGCAATTCAAAAAAGAAAAAAAGATGGATTACCAGAAATGGGAGTCTTAAGAGATAGTGATAGCAGATGGTATATGAGAGAAGAAGCTGGAGGATTAATTTTAGGCCCTTATGAAGATGGTGCACCAGCTTGTTATGTAGAGGGGCCATCAAAAAATTCTGAATATGAATTATTTCAAGAAGACTTAGACAGGTTAGCTCCACACATTGAAGGAGCAATTCATAGAGTACCCGCGTTTGGAGAAGTTGGAGTGAAGAAAGTTTATAATGGAGCAATCTGTTATACTCCTGATGGAAATCCAATTGTTGGACCAGCTTGGGGACTTAAAAATTTTTGGATTAATGAAGGACATAGTTTTGGAATAACAGCAGCAGGTGGTGCAGGCTGGCAATTAGCAGAGTGGATTGTTGATGGTGAACCTACAATTGATATGTTAGGAGTTGAACCAAGACGTTACGGTAACTATGCAACTAAATCTTATTTGAAAGCAAAAAATGAAGAAGCATATAGTCATGTCTTTATAGTTCACTATCCTGATGAAGAAAGACCAGCAGCAAGACCATTAAGAACAGCTCCTTGTTATGAAAGAATGAAAAATTTAGGCGCTGTGTTTGGCCAGAAATTTGGATGGGAAAGGCCTAATTTCTTTGCAACAGATGGAATGGAGCAAAAAGATGATTGGTCATTTAGAAGATCAAAATGGTTTGATGCAATTAAAAAAGAATGTCAAAATGTAAAAGAAAATGTGGGTCTTTTAGATATGACTGCGTTTGCAAAATGTAGAATTAGGGGGCCTAAAGCAGAGGAATTTTTAGATTATTTAGTTGCAAATAAACTTCCAAAAAAAATTGGAAGGATAAACTTATGTCATGCTTTGAACACTAAAGGTGGAGTGCATTCAGAATTTACGATAATGAAAGAAGCAGAGAATAGTTACTATCTAGTTTCTGCTGGAGCAAATTTAAGATTAGATCATGACTGGATACAAAAATGGATGCCAGATGATGGTTCTGTAATTTTTGAAGATCTAACTAATAGTACAGGAGTTTTGGTAGTTGCAGGACCTAAAGCTAGACAGTTAATGCAAAAGGTTTCAACAGATGATTTTTCAAATGAAAATTTCAAATGGTTAACTGCAAAAAATGTTAATGTTGGATACGCTCCAGTAAATGCAATGAGAGTAAACTTTGTAGGTGAGCTTGGATGGGAATTACATCATCCAATTGAATATCAAAATCATATTTTTGATAAATTAATGGAAGCGGGAAAAGATTTAGGAATTAAACCTTTTGGAATTAGAGCCATGAATAGTTTAAGAGTTGAAAAATCTTACAAATTAGTTGGTACAGAATTATCAATTGAATACTCACCATATGAATCTGGTCTTGATAGATTTATTCATCCAAACAAAGGTAACTTTATTGGTTTAGAAGCGCTTAACAAATGGAGAGAAAAAGGTTTTGATAATAAATTAGTTACTTTAGAGGTTCATAATACTAAAGATGCTGATGTATTAGGAAATAATCCTATTTTCAAAAATGGTAAAGTTGTTGGAAGAGCAACTGGAGGTGAATTTGGATTTAGATTAGATAAATCAATAGCCCTTGCAATGGTTAAGCCAGATTGTTCAAATGTGGGCGACAAATTACAAGTTGATATATTGGGTGAAATGTACGACGCTACTGTCTTAGATGAAAGTCCTTACGATACAGAAAATAATTTATTGAGAGCTTAATGAAAATTTTAGTAGCTGTAAAAAGAGTTATTGATTACAACGTTCAAATCAGAGTTAAGGAAGATGGAACGGGTGTAGTTACTGACAATGTTAAAATGTCAACCAATCCTCCTGATGATAATGCAATAGAAGAGGCTGTAAAAATTAAAGAGGCAGGCAAAGCTACAGAAGTAGTGGCAATAACTGTTGGAGAAGAAAAAGCTCAAGAAACTGTTAGGAAAGCTTTAGCGGTTGGTGCGGACAGAGGTATTCATGTAAAAGTGGATGGGATTTTAGAACCACTCGCTGTTTCAAAAATTTTACAAAAAATAGTAGATAAAGAAAAACCAGATTTAGTATTTATGGGTAAACAAGCAATAGACGATGATTGTAATCAAACAGGCCAAATGTTGAGTGCTTTATTAAATTGGCCACAAGCAACATTTGCCTCAAAGATAGATGTAAAAGAAAATAAATTAGAAGTAACTAGAGAAATAGACGAAGGTCTTGAAACAATTGAAATAAATGTTCCAGCTATTGTTACTTGTGATCTTAGGCTAAATGAACCAAGATACGCATCACTACCAAATATAATGAAGGCTAAAAAAAAACCTATAGAGGAAATAGCTGCTTCTGATTTAGGCGTAGATGTATCACCAAGATTAGAACAATTAAAAGTAGAGGAACCTCCAAAAAGAAAAGCAGGTATAAAAGTAGCAAATGTTGCTGAATTAGTTCAAAAATTAAAAAATGAGGCAAAGGTAATCTAATGGCAGTCTTACTTATAGCTGAACATAACAATAAAGAGTTAAGACCATTTACTCTTAATGCAGCTACTGCAGCATCTCAAATTGATGCAGATGTTCATGCTGTAATTATTGGTCAAAACTCTGCGGAAGCTGCAAAGCAATTATCTGAACTTCCAGTGGTTAAAAAAGTATTGAGTGTGGAAGGAGCTCACTATGAAAACTTCACAGCAGAAAATTTTGCTCCAGTGATTGTTAAACTTGCAGAGAATTATTCTCACATTATTTGTTCAGCGAATACATTTGGAAAAAATTTGATGCCGCGAATTGCAGCTCATCTTGATACATCGCAAGTAAGTGACATTATTAAAGTAATATCACCAGATACTTTTTTAAGACCAATTTATGCAGGTAACGCTTTTGCAACAATTAAGAGTAATGATGCTAAAAAGTGCGTTACAATCAGACCTACTTCTTTCGATCCGTGTGAGAGTACAGGTGGATCAGCCGTAATTGAAAAAATAGATTCAAGTGAAGAATTTTCAAATACAAAATTTATTAAAAGAGAAGAAATTAAATCTGATCGACCTGAGCTTGGAACAGCAAGAATTGTTGTATCAGGCGGCAGAGGAATGCAAAGTGGAGATAATTTTAAATTAATTACAGAAATTGCTGACAAACTAGGTGCAGCAATTGGAGCTTCAAGAGCGGCAGTAGACGCTGGATACATAAGTAACGACCATCAAGTAGGACAAACAGGAAAAGTAGTGGTGCCAGATCTATATATCGCTGTTGGAATTTCAGGTGCTATTCAGCATTTAGCAGGAATGAAGGAAAGTAAAGTTATAGTTGCAATTAATAAAGATGGTGAAGCGCCAATTTTTAGTGTTGCAGATTATGGACTTGAAGCTGATTTATTTGAGGCACTGCCTCAGTTCATGGAAGAGCTGAACAAATTAAACACTATACAAAAATAATCCTTACAGTTAAAAACTAGAGTATGTCTAGAGAATCGATGGAATATGATGTTGTAATTATAGGTGGAGGACCATCAGGATTATCAACCGCAATAAAGTTAAAACAATTAGATCCAAATCTAAATGTTTGTTTATTAGAAAAAGCATCAGAGATTGGAGCTCATATTTTAAGCGGTAATGTATTTGAAACACGTGCTCTAGATGAATTATTACCAAATTGGAGAGAGTTAAATTCTCCCATCAAAACAAAAGTAACTAAAGAAAAATTTTTATTTTTAGGAAAAACCAAATCTTTAAGTTGGCCAACTTGGCTCCTACCTGCTGTACAACAAAATCATAAAAATTATATTATTAGTCTTGCAAATTTATGTAGATGGCTTGCTGAACAGGCTGAGAATTTAGGTGTAGAAATCTTTCCAGGATTTCCAGCAAGTGAAATTTTATATAACGAAGATGGATCTGTTAAAGGTGTTGCAACTCAAGATATGGGTATAGATAAAGATGGTAATAAAAAAGATAGTTTTGAACCAGGTATTGAGCTTTTAGGTAAAGTAACTGTTTTTGCCGAAGGGTGTAGAGGTCATCTAGGAAAACAATTGATTGAAAAATTTGAATTAAATAAAGGTAAAGATCCTCAACAATATGGAATTGGTTTTAAAGAAATATGGGAAATAGAGGATAAAAATCACGAAGAAGGCTTAGTTATGCATACAGCTGGATGGCCATTAGATAACAATACATATGGTGGTAGTTTTATGTATCATGCAGAAAATAAACAAGTTTTTCTGGGCTATGTAATTGGTCTAGATTACAAAAATCCACATTTATCACCTTATGATGAATTTCAGAGGTTTAAAACACATCCAGCAATAAAAAAAATTATAGAAGGTGGAAAAAGAATTTCTTACGGTGCAAGAGCTTTAATTGAAGGTGGATTTCAAAGTTTGCCAAAAATGTTCATGCCCGGAGCTTTGTTAGTTGGTTGTGATGCTGGAACTTTAAATATGCCAAAAATTAAAGGCTCTCATACAGCTATGAAAAGTGGGATTATTGCAGCCGAAACTATTAATGAACACTTAAAAGAAAATAAAGATTTATCTATTTATGAAGATAAATTTAAAAATAGCTGGTTGCATAAAGAGCTTTATGAAGCTCGGAACGTGAAACCTAGTTTTAGCTGGGGATTAATTTTAGGAATAATTTTCACAGGTATCGATCAAATTTTATTTAGAGGAAAACTTCCTTTTACACTTAAACATAAACATGCTGATCATGAAACATTAAAACCTGCAAATCAAATGCCAAAAATAGATTATCCAAAATATGATAATGTAATAACATTTGATAAAACAAGTTCAGTTTATCTAACAGGAACCAATCATGCAGACAATCAACCAGTTCATCTAAAACTTAAAGATCCTGATTTACCAATAAATTATACTTTAGAAAAATTTGATGAACCTGCTCAAAGATATTGTCCTGCAGGTGTGTATGAAGTTCAAAAAGAAAATAATGTAAATAAATTTGTGATCAATTCTCAAAATTGTATTCATTGTAAAACTTGTGATATTAAAGAACCATCTCAAAATATTACTTGGGTTACTCCAGAGGGTAGTGGTGGTCCAAGATATGGAAATATGTGATTAAGATAAATCTATTGCAAACTTTTTTAAAATTTCAATAGGTACATATTTAAGAGTGTTTTCGTGGGTTCTTTTCAAAAATATTGGACATCCTTTACCGGCTTCAATTGCTCTTGCATACCAACTAGCACACAAACACCATCCATCTCCATCTTTTAAACCTGGAAACCCAAATTCAGGATGTGGAGTAATTAAATCGTTACCCGCTTCTTTCATCCACTCTAAGCATTCGGTAGTAACTTTAGCACAAACTGTATGAAGTCCATGATCATTCTCGTCAGTGTTACAACAACCATCGCGAAACCAACCTGTTAAAGGATCATTTGAACATTCTTCCAAGTCTTCACCTAGAACATTTTTTTGTTTTTCACTCATTAAATTTTAGTAGGATTTGGTTGACCTTTATAAACTTCTTCAGGGTCGAATTTTTTTTCTTTCTCAAGAAATTCCATTTCAACTTTTCTTCCGTTTTCTATTGGTCCCATAGGAATAGATCTATAAAAACATGATCTATAACCAACATGACAACTAGCTCCATCACCGATATCAACTGTTAACCATATTGAGTCTTGATCATCATCAATTCTTATTTCAGTAACCTTTTGTGTAAAACCACTTGTTTTACCTTTGTGCCAGATAGCTTTTCTCGATCTACTAAAATAGTGAGCCTCTTTAGTTTCAATTGTCTTTTTAAGAGCTTCTACATTCATATATCCATGCATCAAAATATCCTTTGTTTTTGAACACATAGTAATAACTGGGATTAATCCATCATTATCAAATTTTGGTGATAGAAGATTTCCCTCTTCAATATCGTAGATATTTTCTCTTTTTTTGAACATATGCGGTGACTATGTAGCACATATATGAATATATTAAATATTTTTAAATTGAAGTAATTACTGTATAAAAAAGCGCTATGAAATTAGTTAAAGACACAGATGACAAAAGTTTAGATACAAAGAAGGTTTCAGACAAAGAAGCTGAAGACGCTTTTAGAACTATCCTTTCTTGGATGGGTGAAAATCCAAGTAGAGAAGGTTTATTAGAAACTCCTAAGAGAGTGGTAAAAGCTTTTAAAGAATATTTCAAGGGTTACAAAGAAGATCCAAATAAAATCTTAGACAAAACTTTTGGTGATGTTGAAGGTTATGATGACATGGTTGTTCAAAAAAATATTTCAGTGCAAAGTCATTGTGAACATCATATGGCTCCAATTATTGGAAAAGCACACGTAGCTTATATTCCAAAAGAAAGAGTTGTAGGATTAAGTAAGTTAGCAAGAGTAGTTGAAGTTTTCTCAAAAAGATTACAAACACAAGAGAGACTTACAATGCAGATAGCAAACACTTTAATGGAATCATTAGATGCCAAAGGAGTTGCAGTAACTATTGATTCAACTCACCAGTGTATGACAATGAGAGGTATTAAAAAAGAACAAGCAACTACGGTTACAAATTACTACTTAGGCCAATTCAAAGAAGATTTAAGTTATCAAAATAGATATTTACGATTTATCAGCACTAAGTTAAAAGACTAAGGTGTCCGATCAATTCAAAGCAATAGTCCTTAATCAAGAAGGCGAAAATTTTTCCCGTGAAGTAAAATCTTTAGATAAAAGTTTCTTAAAACACGGAGATGTAACTGTAAAAGTAGATTATTCAGATTTAAATTTTAAAGATGGAATGATTCTAAAGAATGGAGGAAGATTAGTGAAAGAATATCCTCATATTCCAGGTATTGATTTTTCAGGAAAAGTTATTGGAAGTGATAATCTTAAATTTAAAGAAGGTGATGATGTAATTCTAACTGGATTTAGAGTAGGGGAAGTTTTTTTTGGGGGGTTTTCACAAATTGCAAAAGTAAGTGGAGAATTTTTAGTAAAAAAACCAGATAGTTTAACTAGCAAACAAGCAATGATTTTAGGAACAGCAGGCTTAACTTCTTTAATGAGTGCATTTGCTATTCAAGCAAGAGAAAGTATTTTATTAGGAGAAAAAGTTAATGATGTTTTGGTAACTGGAGCAACAGGTGGTGTTGGTAGTTTAGCTGTTATGGCTTTAACTAAATTAGGTTACAACGTTACTGCAGTAACAGGAAAAGATTCTAAGTCAGATTATTTAAAATCATTAGGTGCTAAAAACATTATAAATAGGGCTGAATTTGATAAAGATCCAAGACCAATAGATAAGGGTTTATGGGATGGAGTAGTTGATACTGTAGGTGGAAAAATTTTAGCAAACGCAATAGCTCAAACAAAATCAAATGGAATTATAGCAGTTTGTGGAAATGCAAACAGTAATGAGCTAAACACAAATTTACTTCCATTTATGTTAAGAGGTATTAAAGTTTGGGGAATGGACTCTGCTAATTGCAGTATAAAGAGAAGAGAATTTATTTGGGGAGAAGCATCTAAATTAATTGATTTTGATTTAATTGAAAAATCAGTTTTAACTGTTAGTTTGGAGGAATTAGTTGAAACTTATCCAAAAATTTTAAAAGGTGAAATTGCTGGAAGAGTATTAGTTGATTTAAATAAATAATGGATTGGGATAAATTAAAAATTTTTCATGCTGTAGCAGAAGCAGGTAGTTTTACGAACGCTACTGTTAACTTAAACCTCAGTCAATCAGCAATTAGCAGACAAATTCAATCATTAGAACAAGATTTAAAAGTACAATTATTCGAAAGACACGCTAGAGGATTAACACTTACAGAAAATGGTGAATATGTTTTTAAAACAGCTCATGAAGTAATCAGTAAACTTAAAGAAGTGGAAACTTCATTAGGGGACCAAAAAAATAAACCAACAGGTAAATTAACAATTACTACTGTTAGAAGTTTTGGAACTCACTGGTTAACACCAAGAATTCAAGAATTTATGAGACTTAATCCAGAGATTGAAATTGAATTGGTTTTTGATGACAAAGAATTAGATTTAAGTACTAGACAAGCTGATATTGGAATTTTCATGAGAAGACCAAAACAGCTTAATTATATTCAAAAAAAATTAGTTGATATTAAATACTATATATATGGATCAAATAAGTACTTAGAAAAAAATGGAATGCCAAAAACAGTAGGTGATTTAAATAAACATAAATTTATTTCTTTTGGAAAAGGTGCTCCTTCTCCAGTTTATAACCCTGATTGGGCGTTAAAAATTGGAATGCACGATGGAAAGAAAAGAAAAACAATTATGAGAGTTAATAGTGTTATGGGATTATTGTTAGCAGTTGAATCTGGTGTAGGATTAGCTGCACTTCCAGAATATCTAGTATCAAATTCTAATAACGTTATTAAAGTGCTTCCAAAAGTAGAAGGACCAATAACAGAAGCTCACTTTGTTTACCCGCAATCATTAAAAAATACAGCTAGAGTTCAAGCGTTTAGAAATTTCTTATTCAGTAAAATTGGCGACTGGAAATAAAAATACCCTCTATAAATAATATCAAATAGTCCTTGTATTCTGCGACAAAATATGCGATTGATAACTATTCGCATTGAGAATAATTCTCATTCGCAAATCAATTAGGGTAAAGATAAGGATACAATGAAAAAAGTAACAATAATAAGTTTATTTGTTTCTTATATAGTCTCGTCTTTTGCGATTGCAAATGAAGTAAATATCTTCAATGCAAGACATTACAAAGCAGATAATGAGCTTTATAGCAAATTTACCAACAAAACTGGAATTAAAGTAAACCTGATTAATGGAAAGGCCAGTGCATTAGAAAAAAGAATGATTGAAGAGGGGACTGACTCTTCAGCTGATCTTTATATTACTGCTGATGCTGGAAGATGTGGAGCTTTCAAAGCTAAAGGAATGACTCAAAGTGGTTTGGTGTCATCGACAATTAAATCTTCTGTTCCAAAAAATTTTAGAACTACACACTGGGTAGGAGTAGCTAAAAGAGCAAGAATAATTTACTATTCACCAGAAAGAGTTAGTGGTGCTGAATTATCAGGTCTTACATATGAAGGTCTAGCTGATCCAAAATGGAAAGGCAGATTAGTAATTAGAAAATCAAGCAACATTTATAACAAATCTCTTGTAGCTTCATTGATTGAGAATAATGGAAAGAAAGCTGCTGCTGAATGGTCTAAAGGAGTTGTTGCTAATATGGCAAGAACACCAAAAGGAAATGACAGAGCTCAAATTATGGCAGTTGCAGCTGGAGAAGCTGATATTGCTGTAGCAAACACTTATTACTTGGCACTAATGCTATCTGGTAATAAAGGAGCAGAACAACAAGCGGCTGCTAAAAAAGTTAAGGCATTTTTTCCTAATCAAAATGATAGAGGAACACACATGAATATTAGTTGTGCAGCTTTAGTAAAAGGGGCTCCAAATAAAGCAAATGCTATTGCTCTTGTTGACTTTTTATTATCACCAGAGGCTCAGGAACATTTTACAAATAATACTTTTGAGTTTCCAATGATAGCTGGGGTATCTCCAAATCCATTAGTAGTGAATAATTTAGGATTAGATTTTAAACAAGATTTAACAACTAAAGTTTCAAGCTATGGAAAAAATCAAGCTGCTGCATTAGAGGTAATGACAGCTGCTGGATGGAAGTAAGGAACAAGTGAGAAAGAATTTATTTAATTTTAATTTAGACATTTCTCCAGACAATAGTGGTTCTCTAGAGGGTCAGATAACTTGTGAGCCATGCTTGTCACAATGTGAAAAAATTAAAAAAAAAATAAATAATAGAAAATTATCTGAGATCAGAAATGATGATATTGATCGTGTCATTAATGTTTTTGATTTAAAAAGTTAATTTTCAAAACGTGAACATAATTCAATAGTCATTTACCCTACTATTGATTATGTTCACTGAATAAAAGGGTAAAATGTATTTAAAAAAAATTAATTTTTGGTTTTTAAGTTCTTTATTGGTATCAATTTTTGTTGCTATACCAATTGTTACTGTATTTACTAGTTTTTTTGAGGATACATCAAATTATTATCAAATTCTAAAAGATACTTTTTTGTTTGAATACATTTTTAATTCACTAGTTTTGCTGATTAGTGTTTTAGTTTTAACTTTTTTAATTGGAACTAGTACGGCTTATTTAGTTTCTTTTTACAAATTCCCTTTAAGTAATTTTTTTAAATGGGCTCTCATATTATCTTTTGCCGTACCTCCATATATTTATGCATATTCATTGACAGCTTTCTTTGAAAATTATGGAACTTTATATTCGATATTGAAAAATCTATTTGGAGAGGCAAATTATAATCAAAGTATTCCAAAGTTTGATGGTCTGATAGGGGCTGTACTTTCGCTATCTTTTTCACTATTTGCTTATGTTTATATTCTCTCAAGAGCATCATTCCAGTATCAATCTCAAAATTTAATTGATTTAGGTAGAAATTTAGGATTTTCAAAAGCAAAATCTTTTTATTCTTTAATTTTACCTGCCGCTAGGCCAGCAATTGTTGCAGGCCTTTCTCTAGTTGCAATGGAAACTTTAGCTGAATTTGGGGCAGTTGATTTCTTTTCTATAAATACTTTAACAACAGGTATTTATAACTCTTGGATTACATTTGATGACTTAGCTTTCTCAAACAGGATATCTTTTTTTCTTCTTTTATTCATTTTTGCAATATTTATTTTAGAAAATTTATCTAGGAAGAAGGCAAGGTATCACGCCAATACTAAAGGTGGATTTAAACAAAAAGAAAAAATTCAATTATCAGGAACTAAAGCATTTTTAGCATTCTCAATTTGTTTCTTAGTTTTTTTCCTAAGTTTTTTATTTCCACTAAGTCAAATGCTTTATTGGACTTTAAAATTTCCAGAAAATCTTTTTGATATTTCGGTAGTAACTTTAACATTAAATACCCTGTACTTGGTGTTATTATCAGGCTTAGTTTTAATAATTTTTTCTTTAATTTCTAATTATGGAAATAGAGTTTCTAAAAATAAAACTTTAAACGCTTTATCTACTTTATCTATTTCTGGTTATGCAATTCCAGGAGTAATTTTAGCAGTGGCATTTATAACTTTTATTGCTTGGTTTGATGACAATGTTGTAAAAGCACTAGGTTTTTTATCTATTAAAAAAATGTTTATTGGTTCTATTCTAGGACTTGTCTTAGTTTATTTTGTAAGATTCTATTCTTTAGCTTTTAATGGAATAAAATCTGGTTATGAAAAAATAAATATTTCTGTTGATGAAAGTTCATATTTACTTGGTTACTCTAAAAAGAAAACTTTTATGAATATTCATGTACCTTTCTTAAGAAACTCTCTTTTATTTGTTGGAATACTAATTTCTTTAGAAATAATAAGAGAATTGCCAATCACTTTGATTTTAAGACCTTTTAATTTTGAAACATTTGCAACTACAGCTTATATATCTGCCTCAGAAGACTTATTAGAAGCCGCAGCTGTTCCTTCATTATTTTTAATTTTGATTGCAACTCTATTTATAATGCTTACATCTAAATATATACTGAGGGAAAATGAGCGATAGTTATTTAGAGATTAAAAATGTTGATTTCACTATAGGTGGAAAGATTAAAGTGAAGAATGCAACTTTTGCGATTGAAAATGAAGGGGATACTTTGTGTATTCTTGGTCCTTCAGGAATTGGAAAAACTACAATACTTAGAACTATAGCTGGATTAGAAAAAATTGATAAAGGTTCAATAAAATTAAACGGAAAATTATTATCGTCTAAAGATCAAAATGTAGAACCTGAAGATAGAAATGTATCTTTAGCTTTTCAGGACAACAGTTTATTTCCTCATTACACAGTTGAAAAAAATATTTTATTAGGCGCTGAGAGAAATAAAGGAAAAAGAAAGAAAAAGCTTAGTTTTAAAGAGATTATAGATTTTCTTGATATAGAAAAAATATTACCAAAATTTCCTCATGAAATTAGCGCTGGTGAAGCACAAAGAGCTTCGCTTGCAAGATCGCTATTAACTCAACCTGATCTTTTGCTTTTAGATGAACCACTGTCTAATGTAGATCAAAGTTTTAAAGAAGAAATTCAAGTAAGATTAAAAAAAATTTTAAGTAAATTAAAAATTACAACAATAATTGTTACTCATGACTCCTATGAAGCTTTTTATCTTGGTACCAAATGTGCAATTATATTAGATGGCCAAATTAAACAGATTGATGATCCTTATAATGTTTATCATTTTCCAAACTCGGTAGAAGTAGTTAATTTTTTAAATCGTGGAATTTTAATTCCAGCAAAAGTAACAGGTGAAAATTCATTAGAAAATGAGGATCTTGGAACAATTAAAGGTAATTTTATTAAGCATTATCCAAAAGGATCAAATGTACAATTATTATTACAACCAGAAGACCTTGAGCATGACGATAAAAGCAATCTAAAGCTAGAAGTAGTAGATCGAAAATTTAGAGGAACAAACTTTATCTATACTTTAAAAACCAATAGCGATTTATTAATTCCAGTTTTTGTTCATTCTCATCACGAACACCAACATGAAGCTGACGAAAAGTTTGGAATTAAAAGACCGATTAATATTGATCACATAGTTTGTTTTTAATAAAACAAGCAAATGCTTAGTAAAAAACAATTATTTACTCGAGGGATGCTGGATATTTCTCCACATATGCTTTCAGTAATTCCATTTGGAATAATTTGTGGAGCAATCGGGGTCGAACTTGGATTTCACCCATATTTGGTCTACGCAATGTCTTTTATAATTTTTGGAGGAGCTTCGCAGATAGTATTTTTACAATTGTTATCAGGGGGCGCATCTAGTTTAGTTGCAGTTGCCTCTGTTGGTATTATAAATTCTCGACATCTGTTATATGGAGCAGTTTTATCTGAATATTTAGAAAAATTATCTTTTATAAAAAAATTATTAATTTCTTATGTTGTTGTAGATCAAGGATTTGCTGAGTCTAATAAATTTTTCAAAAAAAATAGAAATGAGGAATTTTTACATTATCATTTAATTGGCACTGGTTGCACAATGTGGGTTTGTTGGCAGATTGCAACCTTATCAGGTATTGTTTTAGGATCATTTGTTCCAGAGGAGCTTGGATTAAAATTTGCAATCCCCCTAACATTTATAGCAATTGTGGTTCAGGATTTAAAAAAATTAGATCATGTAATTGTAATGATTACTTGTGGTTTAAGTTCACTGTTATTTTTTGATGCTCCATTTAAATCTTACATAATTATTTCACCGATAATTGCTTTATTTGTAGCTGCACTACTGTTGAGGTTAAAAAAATGACCCTCACTGCAATAATTTTTGCTGGAATATTAACTTACTTAACTAGAATGACTATGATCGCTTTAATAAATAGAGATATGTTGGGAGATAAAATTAAAGCAGTGTTGGAATATGTTCCTTCTGCAGTATTTCCAGCAATAATATTTCCAGGAATATTTATAAATGATTTTGGAAATTTTATAGATATGAATGATCCTAAAATATTTGGAGCATTAGTTGCTGTAATTGTAGGTTATTTTTCAAAAAATATTATTGCAACAATTTCAGCTGGATTAGTTTCTTATTGGTTTTTAATATTTGTTGTCTTTAATTAGCGCCTAATTTTATATTTCTACTTACATTGATATCTATTAATTTTGGTTTTGCTAAATTAAGATTTGACATAAGTTCGACATACTCCTCAACATTTTTAACCTGCAACCTTGGATTAAATTTTTTTTCATTACCAATTGTACTAGATTCTTTGCCGTTATAATCATGACCAGGATACAAAATTGTATCCTCAGGTAATTTTAACAATCTATTAAAGATTGAATTGTAAGCATCTTTTGAACTTCCGTTTTGAAAATCTGTTCTACCGGTGCCATTAATTAAAAGAGTGTCTCCTGAAAATAAATAGTTCTTCATTAAGAAACTATAACTGTCAGAAGTATGACCAGGTGTATACATCGCTTTGATTTCTATTTGGTCAATTTTTATTATTTCATCATCTTTTACTTTAATTTCTACAGTATCAGCAGGGGTGTGTTCCCCCATTAGCGTAGAGCAATTTGTTGCTAGTTTAAGTTTGCTCGCACCAGTTACATGATCAGCATGAATATGGGTATCTATTACCTTAACTAGTTTTAAATCTAATTCTTGGAGTAACTTAATGTAGCTTTCAACATTCTCAATTACTGGATCAATTATGACTGCCTCGCGACCTTTTGCCGATGCAATTAAATAAGTGTATGTCGACGATTTGTTATCGAATACTTGCCTAAAAATCATTTATTATTAATATCAAATTATAATGAATACCTCTACATTTCATTGGTCTTGTAGACATACCTGGAAAACAAGCGCAAAAAATACAGCTTGGTGTGTACTAGGTTGTGCGATTGGAGATTTTGGAACAATATTATTTTTTCAATTAACTCAAATTCCTTTTCCAGTTTTAGGAATAATGATTTTAGCAATCATTAACGGATTGATCACAAGTATTATTTTAGAAACAATAATTTTAATGACACAAAATTTTAATTTTGTTAACGCATTCAAAACAGCTTGTGGTATGAGTTTAATTTCAATGATTAGTATGGAAATTATGATGAATTTAACTGACTATGTTTTAACTGGAGGCGCAATTTTAACATGGTGGGTGGTGCCAATAATGCTGATTGTAGGTTTTTTAACTCCCTGGCCTTATAATTATTGGAGATTAAAAAAGTTTGGAATTGCTTGTCATTAAGATTAAAGAATTCTTTTTAATAAATTGTCCCCAAAAAATAGTTTGTGAATAATAACAGCAGTTATATGAAGTGCTATTAAACCAATAAGGGTATAATTTGAAAGAATATGAATTTCATAAAACTGATCTGCTAAATCAAAATTTTCATTAATTTGAATTTCTCTAAACAATATTGTTAATGTTTCTCCGTTAAATAATTTTTTTAAAATTCCCGAAATTGTTATTGCTAAAATAGTAACATATAAAAGCACATGATTCATCTTTGCGAGAAATCTTTGTCCTTTAAAAATACTTGGATCTAATTTTGGAGTTGGGTTAAGTATATTATTTATTAACCTTATTATTATTATATAAAAAACAGTTAAACCTAACGTAACGTGAATATCTTCAATAGTTATTCTTTGATCACCAAAATCTAAATCAACTAGGTAAAAACCTAAAGGTATTTGTATAAAAAGAATAATAGCGCTGAGCCAATGTAACGCTTTTGAGATAATGCCATACTCTGTTAGGGTATTTGTTACATGCATAATTTATTTAATCACATAAAAAAATATATTAAAATAATTTTATTCTCAATTATAAGCCTATTTTTCGTCTCATCTAGTAATGCTGAGTTAACAGTTGAAGATATTATTAAAAGTAGACAAGCATTGTTTAGTAAAAACTATAGTACAGCTAAAAGGGTTCAAGCTTTCTCTTCAAAAGGAGACTTTGAAAAAGCAAAAAAACTAATAATAGAAATGAGTGAAAATTATAAAGTTTTAATAGATCTATTTCCTGAAAATACTCAAGAGGGTTTTGATACTGAAGCTTTATTAACAATTTGGGATGAAAAAGACGACTTCAATGCATTAATGCAAAAAGCCTCTGATGATATGATAAAACTTACATCTGTAATTGAAAATGCCGAAGATATAAGAGGCACTCTGAAACAATTTATGTGGAGTAATTGTAAAGCTTGCCATAATAGGTATAGAGAAGAACACTAATTACTAATATTAAAGATGATTCCTCAAAAAGTTAAAGATCATATTGAAGAATATATTAGCCAAGAAGTTTACGTTCAAATTGCTATAATTAAGGGTAAAGAAAAGGTTTCAACAGAAACAGCTATTGATAAATATTTTAACACAAATCATTTTAGAGATTTTTCAGAGGGTAAACCTTATTTTCATTTCATTGATGGATTAAGAGATAAATGCCTTGGAAAACTTAAGAATTCTCCTATGAGAGAAAAGGAAACTGAAGACGAGACCATAAAATTATTGCAGAAAAAACTTAATGATTTAAGCGATGATGAGCTTGAAGACACTTTTTGGGAAATAGAAACAGGAGAATTTTTTTCAGGAGAGCAAATAATAGAATTAGAAAAAAGTTGCAGTGAATTAATTAAAGAGCTTAATCTTTCAAATAAAAATAAAAAAGAAGTTCAAAAAACTATCATGAGTTTTTGTGAAAACTATGAAAAGTTGTGTCAAAAAAAATACCCAGATGCTCCACTTCCACTAGAAATATTAAAATCAGTAAATTAGTTTTCAAAGGGTTCGCTCTTTAAGTGTATACCTAAAGAGCTCCCTTGTTTTGCCTCTTTGGCATTATAATCCCGAGAGGAATTTATTTTCGTTATATTTTTCAAATAAAAAGCTGTTCAGCTAAGTATCAGGTGGTGAAAGTAATAACATAAACCTCCTTCTATAAAAAAGGTAATTATAATTTATACAATTTCAATTAATTTATTTTAGTTTTGTGTAAATATATTTATTGAATACAACCTAGTGCTTTAGTAGATTCCCGCTAACTTAAGTTACTTCCTAAATTATTTTTTATTAATTAATTCACTAATAAAATTTTCCCCGTAACCATCATCAACAGCTTTTTGGAAATAATTTTTATTAACTTCGGCAACTTTTTCAGCTTCAGGAAATTCTTTTAATAAATCTTGAATATAAGTTAGATCTTTTACAGAATTACTTGCCGTGAATTTAAATCCAGTAAAATCACCTTTTAACAGATTATCAAAAACTCTATTAAGTGCTGCAGAATTTCCAGAGCCAAGTTTTGCAACATCAAATACTTTTTTTAAATCTAAACCCATTTCAGTAGCGCTTTTAGCTAAATGATTAACTAAGGCAGCATTTCCAAGGGATAAAAAATTATTTAATAGCTTAGATTTTGCTCCCATTCCAACGGGTCCAAAGTGAAAATATTCTTTACAGAAAAAATTAAAGTATGGCTCAGCAATTTTAAAATTTACATCTGACGCTCCAACAATTCCTCCCAATATACCTTCCTCTGCTTGGACAGGTCCTCCCATTACAGGACATTCAACATAATTAATATTTTTTGCTTTGAATATTTCTTCAGTTTCCATTGAGCCAGTTTTGTTGTGAGTAGTGATATCAATAATTAAAGTTTTACTATCTAAAATATCAGATATTTTTTCAGAAATTAATTTTGCTATAGGAGTATTGGTAACACACATGAACATCGCATCTAAATTTTTAATGGAAAAATCTTCAAAAGATTTTACTTCTTCAGCTCCATCTCTAACAATTTTATCAATTGGTTTTCTATTTTTATTTGCAATAACAAAGAGTTTATTTTTATGTTTTAAAATATTTTTAGCTATTCCATAGCCCATATATCCAACACCAATAAAACCTATATTTTTCATTTAAACCTTACTATTTAACTTTTCTTTTTACCTTCTGTTCTTATGAACATAATACCAAAAACAATAATTCCTATCACACCAACGATTTTATTATAATCAAACGGTACACCAAAAATTAAAAAATTAATAATTGTAGACCAAACTAATTGTGAGTATTGAAAATTAGTTACAAATGACAAATTAGAAAGTTGTATCGCATAAATAATCAAAGAATGACTTACAAAACCTGCAACACCAAGAATTACTAAATAAAGCCAAAAGATATTCTTCTCTAATGGTACCCAGTTAAAAACTATAAAAATACTAAAAATTATTGCGCCTAAAATTGAAGTATAAAATATAGCAGCAAATGGATCGTTATCTCCTGAAACAACTTTAGTAAAAAATTGATAAAGAGCCCAGCAAATTGGAGGAACAATAGGAAAAATTAAATCTAAACTAAATATTCTCATACTTGGACCCAGTGAATAAACAATCGAGCTAAAGCTCAATAACATTAAAAGTATACCCTTAGTACTTAAGATATCTTTTAGAAAATATGCTGAAAGTAACGAGACGATTAAAGGAGCTGTAAAGAAAACAACATAAATATCTACTAAGTCAAATTTCTGTAAAGAATAAAACATAAACGAGGTAGCAGTGACCATTAATATTGATCTAATTATTTGGACTTTGAAATTTTTTTTTAAATTTACTTTTGGTTTAAAAAGTAAAAAAAATATAATTAAAGATACCAAGTGAAAAAAAAATCTTCCCCAAATTGCTTGAGTAACCGGCATTACGGTTCCAAGATATTTTGCTGTTGAATCCATACAAACAAACATAAAAAAACCACCAGCAGCTAATAAAATTACATTAATTAAGGATGTTTGTTGAGGCACAGGAGAAATTAATTACATTACAGCGCCTACTTGCCAAGGATTAAATTCCTCGTCGCCGTAACCATTGATTTCACTTTTTGTTTTATTTCCTGAAGCAGTATTAACAACTAATTCAAATATTTTTTGACCAACTTCCTCAACTTTTTCTTTTCCTTCAGCAATTGTACCGCAATTAATATCCATATCTTCAGACATTCTTTTGAACATCGCTGAATTTGTTGAAAGTTTTAAACTTGGAACTGGTTTGCAACCAAAGCAAGATCCACGCCCTGTTGTAAAACAAATAACATTAGCACCTGATGCAACTTGACCAGTAACAGATACAGGATCATAACCAGGAGAATCCATAAAATTAAAACCCTTTGTTTTAATTGGCTCAGCATAATCCAAAATATCAACAAGATATGAGCTTCCTCCTTTAGCCACCGCTCCAAGAGATTTTTCTAAAATTGTAGTTAGTCCTCCTAATTTATTCCCTGGTCCTGGATTATTATCCATGGTCCTATCATTAATTGAGGTATAATGTTTCCACCATTTTAGTTTTTCAATTAATTTGTTAACCACTTCTTTTGATACAGCTCTATTAATTAACAAGTGTTCAGCTCCATATATTTCTGGCGTTTCTGCAAGAATAGCACTCCCTCCTTTTTTAATTAAAATGTCTGCTGCTACACCTAGTGCTGGATTTGCTGTGATACCTGAGTACCCATCAGATCCTCCACATTGTAACGCCAGATTTAAGTTGCTCACAGGTTGTGGAGACCGAAAAATTTTATTTGAATTATTTAATAAATTTTTTATTTCTGAAAGGACTTTATCGATAATTTTCTTAGTGCCACCTTGATCTTGAATATTAAGAAAATGTATTTTTTCGTTTTTTTTTGATGAGTTTTCAAAGAAACTTATTTGACAAGATTCACATCCTAATCCTATGATAAATATGTGAGAAAAATTTGGATGGTTTTTAAAACCATCGATTGTCCTAATTAATAATTGCATACCTAAACTTTTATCTGAACCCATTCCACAACCTGTTGAGTGTGTAATTGGCACAACTCCGTCAATATTTGGATAATCTTTTAAAATATCTAAATACTTAATTTTCTCAACAATCATTTTTGTAACTGTTGCAGAGCAATTTACCGTACTTAATATTCCAATATAATTTCTTGTAGCGACCTGTCCATTGTCTCTTAGAATTCCATTAAAAAAAGTGTCTGCTTTTTCGTCAATAATATGTTTTTTATCTGTAAATTTAAAATCTCTTTTGAACTCTTTAAACTCTAAGTTATGTGAATGAACATGTTGTCCTGGTTTAATATCATCCAAAGCAAAACCAATAATTTGATTATATTTTATGATTGGTTCACCTTTTTTAATAGTTTTTAAACAAACTTTGTGTCCAAATGGGATTATATCGATAGTATTGATCTCATGTCCTTCAATTTTAGTTTTTTCTGGAATAATAAATTGGCTAACGCCCACATTGTCATTCTTGTTTAAAACTATTAGATTATTCATAAATTTATTATATAACCAATAACTTAAACAAACCATTATTTAAATTATGCCTAAAAAAAGAAAAAAGAGTTTTCGAAGTCAACAGTGGTTCAATAATCCAAAAAACCCTGACATGACGGCCTTATATCTAGAAAGGTATTTAAATTATGGTCTTACAAGAAAAGAATTACAATCTGGTAATCCAATTATAGGAATAGCGCAATCTGGTAGTGATCTATCTCCATGCAATAGACATTTCATGTCCTTGAGTAAAAGAATAAAAGATGGAATTAGAAGAGCAGGTGGCATACCAATGGAATTTCCTACTCACCCAATTCAAGAAACTGGAAAAAGACCGACAGCAATGTTGGATAGAAATCTTTCTTACTTGTCACTAGTTGAAGTTTTGTATGGATACCCAATTGATGGAGTTATCTTAACAACAGGATGTGATAAAACTACTCCAGCAGCTTTAATGGCAGCTGCTACAGTAAACATTCCTGCAATAGTTTTATCAGGCGGTCCAATGTTAGATGGAGTTTATAAAGGAAAATTAGCTGGTTCAGGAATGGTAGTTTGGGAAGCGAGAAAAATGTTAGCTAAAGGAGAAATTAAATACGAAGAATTTATGGATATGGTTGCATCTTCTGCACCGAGTGCTGGACATTGTAATACAATGGGAACAGCTTCTTCAATGAACTCTGTTGCTGAAGCATTAGGCATGTCTTTACCAGGGGGTGCAGTTATTCCAGCTCCTTATAGAGAAAGAGAACAAATTTCTTATGAAACAGGAAAAAGAATCGTTGGGATGGTTCATGAAGATTTAACCCCATCAAAAATTATGACACGTAAAGCTTTTGAAAATGCAGTCGTTGTTGCAAGTGCAATTGGTGGATCCAGTAATTGTACAGCTCATCTAAGTGCTATTGCAAAACATATGGGAATTAAATTTGATCTTTCTGATTGGCAAAAACTTGGGCACAACATTCCTTTATTGGTAAATTGCCAACCTGCAGGTGAATACTTAATGGAAAGTTTTCACAGAGCTGGAGCAATACCTGCGGTAATGAAAGAATTAATTAAAAACAAAAAAATTCACACTAAAATTAAGACTGTTACAGGAAAGACTGTAGGAGAAAATTTAAGAAAGAAAGTTGATGTAAATAACAAAGTAATTAAATCATTTAAGAATGCGTTGACTGAAAAAGCTGGTTTTTTAGTTATGAAAAGCAACTTTTTCTCATCTGCTATTATGAAAACATCTGTAATCAGTAAAGAATTTAGAGATCAATATTTATCAAATCCTAAACACCCAAATGTTTTTGAATGTAAAGCTATAGTTTTTGAGGGTCCTGAGGATTATCATAAAAGACTTAATAATAAGAAGTTAAAAATAGATGAAAACTCTCTATTAATTATTAGAGGTTGTGGACCTGTTGGTTATCCTGGGTCAGCTGAAGTAGTTAACATGCAACCACCAGACAGATTATTAAAAAAAGGAATAAGACATTTACCAACTTTGGGTGATGGAAGACAAAGTGGAACATCAGAGAGTCCATCAATTTTACATGTTTCACCAGAGTCTGCAGTAGGTGGAGATTTAGGAATTGTTAAAACTTACGATAAAATAAAAATAGACTTAAATAAAAGAAGAGTTGATTTATTGATTTCTCAAGCTGAATTTAAAAAACGAAGAAAAAACAAAAAAGTATTTAAACCAAATAATCAAACTCCTTGGCAGGAAATATTTAGAAATACTGTTGGTCAATTGGATGATGGTGCATGTATTAATTCTCGAGGTAAATATTTAGACGTATCACATACCAAAGGTTTACCAAGAGATTCTCACTAATATGAAGCCAAAAATATTAGTTTCTAGAAAAATCTCAGATTTAGCAGAGGAAAAACTTCAAAAAGAATTTGAAGCAACACTTAATCCAAAAGACAAACCCATTACAGAAAGCGAATTAATAAAAATTATTAATGATTATGATGGAATGATTTCGACAGGATTTGATAAAATTAGTGAAAATTTTTTTAATAATTTAAATGGGAAATTAAAAATTATAGCTCAGGTTGGTGTTGGCTATGATAACATTTCAATTAAATCTGCTAAAGAAAAAGAAATTAAAGTAACAAATACGCCAGATGTATTAAATGAGGCGGTGGCAGAAACCACAATTCTTTTAATATTAGCTGCATCTAGAAGAATTGGTGAAGCTTATAATTTAGTTAGAGCTGATGATTGGAAAAATCAAAAACCAGACTTAACTAAATTTATGATTGGAAATTCTGTTACAGGTAAAACTTTAGGTATCATTGGTATGGGTCGTATCGGAAGGATGGTTGCAAAATGTGCTAAAGCTTTTGGGATGAAGATAATTTATTATAATAGAAATAAGCTCTCTGATGATTTAGAGGATGGAGCAAAATATTTTTCTGATATTAAAAATATGTTGCCCAAGTGTGACTTTGTTAGCATACATACACCAGCAACTACTGAGACCAAACATATTCTTAATTCTTCAACAATAAGTTTATTACCAAATCATGCAGTAGTTATTAATACTTCAAGAGGATCAACGATTGATGACGATGCTTTGATAGATGCGCTCGTAAATAAAAAAATTTATGCAGCAGGTTTAGATGTTTTCAATAACGAACCAAATTTAGATAAAAGATATTTAAAATTAGATAACTGTTTTGTTTTACCTCATATTGGAAGTGCAACACATGAGACAAGATTGGCCATGAGTATGATGGCAGTGGATAATATCTATTGTTTTTTTAGTAAAAAACCACTCATTTCAGAAGTAGTTTAGAACAACTATAAGTTGTCTGTTTAGAGAATATATATAATTTCTATATATAAAAGTTAAACGAAATTATTGATCTCAAAATTCATTTATGATTAACTTTCAAAAAAACATAAACGAGAGGAAGATAATGTTTAAACTTATATCTAAAACTATAGCAGCTATAGCTATTGTTTCAGTTGCTTTATTTGGCTCTGCAAATGCAAAGACTTTAAAGATTGAAACACACTTTACAGCTAGTTCACCAAACGGTGAAGTTGCTGCTCAATTCGCTAAAAACGTAGAGAAGTTTTCTGGCGGAAGCTTAAAAGTAGAAATGTTCTACTCATCATCAGTAACAGGTAAATCTGCTGAGGTGTTTAACTCTGCACAAACTGGAATTATCGATTGTGATATGACTGGTGCTGGTTACCAAACTGGTAAAAATGCAGCTTTCCAATTCGCAGGTGATGTAATGGGTGGATACGATAATCCATATCAACAATATGAATTCTTGAATTTCCCAGGAGCTCAAGAAGCTGTTGATGCACTTTATAACAAATATGGAATGACATTAATTGGTTGGTGGATACCAGGACATGAGTCTTTAATATCTAGCAGACCAATCCCAGATGTTGCTTCATTGAAAGACTTCAAATTTAGATCACCTCCAGGAATGGAAAGTATGATCTTTACAGCATTAGGTGCTAAGCCAATCGTAATGGACTTTGGTGAAGTTCCAACTGCTTTACAAACTGGTCTAATCGATGGTGCTGACTACTCATCTTTAGCTACTAACTATGCTGGTGGACACTATGAGCAAAATAAATATGCTACATATCCAGGTTTCCACTCTATGCCAGCTGACCACTTAGCTTGTAATACGAAAGTATGGAAGAAGTTAAAGAAACATGAGCAAGGTGCTATGTTAGCAGCAATAGAAATTGCTGGAAGAACTATCACTAGCTTAGTTGAAAGAAAAAACGCTGAAGCGGTTAAAGCTTTAAATGAAATGGGTGTTACTCTTCACGACTGGTCTAGAGAAGATAGACTTAAATTCAGACAAGCTGCTCTAGCTGCTTGGGAAGAATGGAAGACTAAATCTCCAGAAGCTGCGGCACTTATCGAGATACACAAAGCTTATATGAAAGCTAACGGTATCATGTAATAAAAAAAATTTTGAAGGGCCTAAAAAGGCCCTTCGAATTACTTAAATTTTTACGCAATGATCGATAAAGAATTACAAGAACAAAATGAAAAAGTTGCGAGTAAAGATGATTTTCCAATAAATTGGATAGATAGAGTTTCCTTATTTCTAAGTCACACAATTAAATATTTAATTCCTGTAATTGTAATTGTGATGATGTACGAAATTTTTATGAGATATATATTGTTTAAACCAACTTTGTGGGCAAATGAACTATGTCTATGGCTTGCTGGTGTTTGTTATTTAGTTGGCGGAATATATGCAACAAGATTAAGAAGCCACATTAGAATAGTATTATTGTATGATTGGGTTGGTAGACCAACACAGAGAATTTTTGATCTAATCAGTACTATAATTATTGTTCTTTTCGCAGCAGCTGTAATTTATGGGGGTATGGAAGATGCATACAGATCATTTATAAATTGGGAGAGATTTGCAACTTATTGGGATCCACCAATTCCTGCTACTATGAAGCCACTAACACTTCTATGCGTTTTTCTTATTGCTGTTCAATCTGTAAATAATTTAATTATTGATTGGAGAAATCCTAAAGAAAAACAATACGACCCTTCTAAAGAATTAAAATAATATGGATATAGGATCACTTTCGATAATACTAATAGTAGGATTGTTATTACTTATATCTATAGGTGTTCCAATGGGTTTTGCATCTGGTTTTATGGGTGCAGTACTAGTATTTTTATACATAGGTGAGCATGCATTAGGCATATTACTTTCAAGATACTATTCCCTTGTTGTCACTTATTCCTTCTTATCTGTTCCATTATTTATATTTATGGCCTCCTTGCTCGAACGTTCGAACATCGCAAGAGATCTTTATGACGCTTTAAATGCGTGGTTAAGAAAGACTAGAGGTGGAGTAGGAGTCGTTACTGCAATCATGGCAACAATTATGGCGGCGATGAGCGGAATTATTGGTGGAGAAATAGTTTTATTAGGCTTGATTGCACTGCCTCAAATGTTGAGATTAAAATACGATCAGGATATGTCGATCGGTATTATTTGTGCATCAGGATCTTTGGGAACAATGATACCACCTTCAATTGTTTTAATTATTTATGGATTAACGACAGAGACTTCTATTACGATGTTATTCCAAGAAGCTATTGTTCCTGGTTTAATGATTTCAGGTTTAATTATTACATACATTTTAATTCGAACAAGATTACAACCACATTTGGCACCTTTAAGTGATGAGCCTGCTTTAACTTTAAAAGAAAAAATGTCATACCTACCAGGTCTTTTACCTCCAATCGGTATAGTAATAATTGTATTAGGTTCAATTTATTCTGGAATAACAGGAATTACTGAAGCAGCTGGTATGGGAGTGGTTGCTACATTAATTATTATTTTTGCAAGAAAAGAACTTACATGGTTTTTATTTAAAGATGCATTAACAAGAACTTTCAAAGCATCAGGAACTATTTTAACTATTACTTTTGGTGCTACAGTTTTAGCAGGTGCTTATTCTCTTGCTGGAGGTCCTAAATATGTTGCAGAAACTATTTTGGCTTATGATTTAAAACCAATGTATTTAATCTTCATGATGCAGATTATGTTTTTGATTATGGGAGCATTTATGGATTGGGTTGGAATTGTATTGTTAGCAATGCCTGTATTTTTACCAATAGTTATAGCTCTTGGTTTTGATCCAATTTGGTTTGGAATATTATTTTGTGTAAACATGCAAGTTTCATTTTTAAGTCCACCATTTGGACCCGCTGCGTTTTATTTAAAATCCGTTGCACCTCCACACATTTCATTAACAGATATATTTAGAGGTTTTGCACCATTTATAGTAATTCAATTAATTGTGTTAGCATGTGTTATGTTTTTCCCAGAAGCGATGACACAAAATTTCCACGAATTTAAACCGAAACCATGATGAAAATAGGCTTTATTGGAACAGGCCTTATGGGTCTTCCAATGGCTAAAAATTTGTTAAAATCAGGTTTTAAACTAAAAGCATTCAATCGTTCAATTAATAAAGCAGAACCTTTGAAAGAGTTTGGTGCTGAAATATCAAAAACATTAGGTGAAGTTGTTAAAGATAACGACTTTATTATTACAATGTTAACAGATGATAGCGCTGTTGATGCAATAATGAGTAACTCAGATTTATTAGAAAATTTAAAATCTGGATCAACTGTTATTGATATGAGTTCAGTTAAACCAACGACAGCAACAAAATATGGAAATAGTCTAAAATCAAAAAATGTAAATTATTTAGATGCACCGGTTTCAGGAGGAACAATTGGAGCTGAGGAAGCTTCATTAGCTATAATGGTTGGAGGAGAGCAAAGTGTCTTTGATAATTCTATAAATATTTTAAAAGCTATGGGAAATCCAACTTTAGTTGGACCAATTGGTAGTGGACAAGTTTCAAAGTTAGCAAATCAAATTGTAGTAGGAGTTACAATAGGAGCGGTTGCTGAGGCGATAACTTTATGTGAAAAAGCAGGTGCTGATCCAGTGAAACTAATTAAAGCTCTTTCTGGAGGTTGGGCGGATAGTAAAATTTTACAAACTCATGGAAAAAGAATGATAGATAAAGATTTTACTCCAAAAGGTAAAACTTCTACTCATTTAAAAGATATGAATAACATTTTAGAGTGTGCAAATTCATATAATACACATTTACCTATTTCAAATTTAGTGAAAGAAATGTATAAAACCCTTGTCGATAATGGTCATGGAAACACTGATCATAGTTCACTTTATAATGAAATCGAAAGGATAAATAAAAAATGAGTGGAAGATTAGAAGGTAAAAAAATTCTCGTAACAGCAGCAGGTCAAGGGATTGGAAAAGCAACAGCAATAGCATTTCATAAAGAGGGTGCTCATGTCACTGCTACTGATTTAAATGATAAAACTTTAGCTGATTTAAACAAAGAATATCCTGAGATTAAAGTGCAAAAATTAGACTCAACAGACAACAATGCAATTTTAGAATTTACTAAAACTTTAGAAAAAGTTGATGTTTTATTTAATGCTGTTGGATTTGTTCATCATGGAACAATATTGGAATGTGATGAAAAAGATTGGGATTTTTCTTCTAATGTAAATGTTAAGTCGATGTACTTTATGTGCAAAGCTATTTTACCTTTAATGATCAAACAAAATGGTGGGAGTATTATCAATATATCTTCATGCGCATCTAGCTTTAAAGGTTTTCCAAATAGATTTGTTTACGGAACAACAAAGGGTGCAGTGATTGGTTTAACAAAGGCGATTGCAGCAGATTTCGTTAAACAAAATATTAGATGTAATTCAATTGCGCCAGGTACAGTTTATTCACCTTCTTGGCAAGATAGGGTAAATCAAAGCCCAGATCCGGTTCAAGCAAAAAAAGATTTTATAGCAAGACAACCCATGGGAAGATTAGGTACGGCAGAAGAAATAGCAGCTGTTGCTGTTTATTTAGCTAGCGATGATGCAACATTTACAACAGGAAGTACAATTCATGTTGATGGTGGAATTTCAATATAATCAAATAACAAAAGGATAAATATGAAATTATTAAGAGTAGGACAAAAAGGAAGCGAAAAGCCAGCTGTTTTAGATAAAGATGGCAAAATCAGAGATATAAGTTCTCATGTTAAAGATTTAAATCCTGATCATTTAAATTTTGAGACTATTACGAAATTACAAAGTGCTGATTTATCTTCTTTACCAGAATTATCTGCAAGTGATCGAATAGGATCTTGTATTACTAAGCCAGGTAAATTTGTTGCAATTGGATTAAATTATTCTGATCATGCTGCTGAAACTGGAGCTGATGTTCCTTCTGAACCAATAGTTTTTATGAAAGCTACTAGTTGTATAGTTGGACCTAATGATGACGTTGAAATAGTTTCTGGATCTAAAAAATTAGACTGGGAAGTTGAACTTGGGATTATTATAGGAAAAGAAACAAAACATATTTCTGAAAGCCAAGCTCAAGATCATATTTTAGGTTATTGTTTGGTTAATGATGTAAGTGAAAGAGAATGGCAAATAGAAAAAATGGGTCAATGGGTTAAAGGAAAATCCCACGACACTTATGGACCAATCGGCCCTTACTTTGTTACTAAAGATGAAATTGCAGATGTTAACAACTTAAAGATGAGTTTAGATGTTAATGGAAAAAGAATGCAAACAGGTAATACAAGTACAATGATATTTAACGTAGATGTTATTGTCTCTTATTTGAGTAAATATATGTCTCTTCAAGCAGGTGACATAATTACAACTGGAACACCTCCAGGAGTTGGTATGGGAATGAAACCTCAACAATTTTTAAAAGCGGGTGATACCATGAAACTATCAATCGAAAATTTAGGAGAGCAAAACTCTAAGGTAGTTGCTTTATAATTAATTGTGAAAATAACTTCTATTAAAAGTCGTGTACTTAGATATGAGTTAGAAAAAGAACTTGGTTATTCACAACAATATTACAAACATCGTACAGCCCATTTGGTCGAAGTCCAAACAGACGAGGGAATAACAGGTTGGGGTGAATGTTTTGGTCCTGGAAATATAGCTTTAGCGAACAAGTTTATTATTGAAAAAGTTATACAGCCTTTATTAATTGGTGAAGATCCTTTAAACAAAGAATACATCTGGCAAAAAGTATACAATCTTTTAAGAGATAGTGGCCAAAAGGGAATGCCAATTCAAGCATTATCAGGTGTAGATATTGCTTTATGGGATATTCTTGGAAAGAAAACAAACTCTCCTCTTTATCAACTTGTTGGCGGTAAATGTAATAACGACATTCCTGTTTATGGGTATGGAATGATGTTACAAAAAAAAACAGTTGATGAATTAATAACCTTGTTCAAAGAAGAGTCTAAGCAAATAAAATCAAAAAATTTTAAAGCTATGAAAATGAAAGTTGGATTAGGTCCAAAAGAGGATTTAAAGTTAGTTCAAGCTGTAAGAGACTCTGTTGGAAAAGATTTTAAATTAATGGTTGATGCAAATCACGCTTATAATTTGAAAGATGCTCTTTATGTTGGAAAAGGTTTAGATGAGCTAGATATTTATTGGTTTGAAGAACCTGTGGCTCCTGAAGATTATGAGGGTTACAGAGAATTAAAACAAAAGATCTCTACTAGCATTGCAGGAGGAGAAGCTGAATTTACCAAATATGGCTGGAATAAATTAATATCAAATAAATGTATTGATATAGCTCAACCAGAGGTTTGTGGACTTGGTGGAATTACAGAGTATTTAAAAGTTGCAGCATTAGCGCAAGCAAATTTTATACCAGTGATTAATCATGTATGGGGTTCTGCAGTTAGTATTGCGGTTAACCTTCATTTGTTGACAGCACAACCAGATATGCCAGGCGGACTATTTCCATCTAAATCTATGCTTGAGTTTGATACAACAGAAAAAAATATTTTTATCACAGATTTGCCAAAGGAAGAGTTTTCAATTTTAGACCAAGTTAAAAACAATAATGGTTTTGTATCTGTAACAGATAATGTGGGTATTGGAATTAATCCTGATCAAGAGTTTATAAAGGAATTTGAAGTAAATGAATAAAATAAAAACCTCAGAACCAAAAACTCTTTGGAAAATAAGATGTAATTTAGGTGAAGGAACGTTATGGGTTAGTGAACATAATTCAATTTATTTTGTAGATATTAAAAAAAAGAAAATTTGCTCTTTCAATATTAATAATAAAAAAAAGAAAATCTTTAAAATAAATAAAGAAATTGGTTTTATTGCTCATATCAAAGATTATATTTTCATTTTAGGTCTCCAGGGAGAATTAAGAATTCAAAATCTAAAATCAAAAAAAATTTTAAAATCAATAAAGATAGAACCAAACTTGAAACTAAATAGAATTAATGATGGTAAAACAGATCCTGCTGGAAATCTTTGGTTTGGCACCATGGACAACTTGGAAAGAAAAATTGAAAAAGGTTCTTTATATAAATTAGATAAAAATTTTAAATTAATAAAAGTTGA
>CACEJN010000009.1 GCA_902559935.1 uncultured Pelagibacteraceae bacterium
TTTTATCATTTTTCTTTTTTATATTTCATTATCATTTTTTTAATATTATCAAAAGAAGTTCCACCATAAGATTTTTTCGAATTAATTGAATTTTTTAAGTTAAATACTTTCAATACATCTTCTTTAAGTTTAGGTTCAATTTTTTTTAACTCATCTAAAGTTAATTCATTTAACTTCTTTTTTCTTTTTTCAGCAAAATTAACTACAGCAGCAGTTTTTTGATATGCTTTTCTAAAAGACATTGAGTGATTTTTCACAAGATAGTCAGCTAAATCAGTTGCTGTAATGTATCCAGAATTAGCAAGTTCTAACATTTTACTCTTATTTGGATTACAATTTTTTAGTATTTCATCAAAAATTTTTAAACAATTATTTAGATTGTCGTTAGATTTGAAAACTATCTCTTTATCATCTTGTAAATCTTTAAAATAAGACAATGGTAAACCTTTTAAGATTGTAAGCATCGAAAATAAATTTCCATAAGCGCTTCCTGATTTTCCACGCAAATATTCTAAAAGATCAGGATTCTTCTTTTGTGGCATTATCGATGATCCAGTAACAACTTTATCAGATAAATTGATCAAGTTAAAACCATCAGAATTCCAAATAATTAACTCTTCAGAAATTCTAGAAATATGCATAGCACATACTGATGAAGCGTATAAAAAATCTAAAACAAAATCTCTATCTGAAACTGTATCAATAGAATTATTTGTAGGTATTTTAAAACCAAGTTTTTTGGTTGTATAATTTCTATCTATATTAAATGATGTTCCTGCTAAAGCTGCAACACCTAAGGGATTTTCATTTAAACTGATTAAATTATTAGAAAATCTCTTTTTGTCTCTATTAAACATTTCTACATAAGACATTAAATAATGTGCAAAAGAGATAGCTTGGGCATTTTTAAGATGTGTAAATCCAGGCATAATAGTCTCAATATTTTTTTCAGCTAACTTAATTGTGCTCTTAATAACTTTATTAATATTATTATTTATTTCTTTGGTCGAATTTTTCATCCAAATTTTAAAATCTGTAATTACCTGATCATTTCTTGATCTTGCAGTGTGAACATAGCCAGCTTCTTCACCTATAATTTGAAAAAGTCTCCTTTCGATATTCATATGAATATCTTCATATTTTTTATTAAACTCAAATTTATTTTTTGTGATTTCCTTATCAATTTTTGTTAGTCCATAAATAATTTTATTTTTTATTTTAAAAGAAATTATTTTTTGTTTAAAAAGCATTTCAACATGAGCAATTGATCCATGGATGTCTTCTTTGTAGAGTCTTTTATCAATATCTATTGAATTACCGACTTTTTGAAACAAACTTGATGCATTTTTTTTTATCCGTGAGTTCCAGATTGCTTGGTTGTTTTTATTTTTTGCCATGATATTTAATTATACCTATTTAACATGAGATTTTTAATAATATTTATTTTTTTGATAACAAATGTTTTAGCTGAAGAACTACCTGGTATTAAAAATATTGTAATCCACAAAATACCAAAAACATATGATAATGTTATTTTTTTAGACAAAAATGATCAAAAAATTAATATCAATGAATATACTGGCAACTTATTGATATTGAATTTTTGGGCGACCTGGTGTGAACCTTGTAAAGATGAAATGCCATCTTTAGATAAACTCCAAGCTAACCCAGAATTAGATAAAATAAAAATTTTTCCAATTAATATTGGGAAAGAAACCCTGGAAAAAGTTAATAAATTTTTTATAGATCTTAATATTAAAAATTTTGAACCTTATTTTGATCCACCTACTACATTAGCAAAAATGTTTACTTTAAGAGGTGTCCCTACAACAATTCTAATTAATAAAGAGGGTCAAGAATTTGCTAGAATAATAGGTTCAATTGATTTTGAAGATACAAATTTCGTTAATTGGATAAAAAAATATAACTAATTTTTAAAAAAGTAAGCAAAGCCAACCAAAGCAAGAATAGCAATAAATTGTAGAAGAACTCTTAATTGCATCAATTTGTTTGAATATTTTTTACTAGTTTCTCCACCTTTAAAAAGAGTACCTATGCCCAAAATTAAAACTATTCCCACAGCAATCAAAAGAGCTATTGATAAAACTTTTACAAATATTCCTGATATCATATTTTTATTTTAGATTGTTTTTTGAAATAAAAAACATAATTTATCAACTATGACATTTTGCCTTGATTCAATAATTATTAAACCAGAAGACGGTGTTGAAATTAAAAATGCTATTATTTTGCTTCATGGTTATGGAGGTGATGGAAAGGATATAAGCATGCTATCTTTAAACTGGAAAAGACATATGCCTAATACAGTCTTTGTTTGTCCGAATGGTCATGAGCCATGCGCCATAAATCCCTCTGGTTATCAGTGGTTTGATTTAACAAAAGAGGATACTGATTACATATTAGAACAATCAATTAAGGCTGAAGAGGTTTTAAAAAAATTTATTAATCAAATAAAACAAGAGTTCAAGTTATCAAATAATCAAATCTGTTTATCTGGATTCAGTCAGGGATGTATGATGTCTTTAAATGTTGGTCTTACAGTTGAGGAAAAGTTTTCATGTATAGTTGGTTTTTCTGGAAAGATAATAAATCAAAAAAATTTAAAAAACAGAATTAAAAATAATACTGAAACATTACTTATACATGGAGAAGCTGATCAAATTGTCCCATCAACATATTTACTAGAAGCAAAAGATTTTTTAATTAGAAACAACGTTGAAGTTGACACATTATTAATAAAAAATTGTGATCATCATATTCCTATTGAAGCATCAAGTACAGCTTTAAATTTTATTTTAAAAAAAATTTAACATCTCTTATTATTGATAAAATTGTTTAACTAAGTTAAAATTAGTTAATGAACAATTTTATTGAACAAAATGTTTCATTAGAAAAGTGCCCTGCATTAGTACTCAATGCAGACTATAGACCTTTGAGTTACTACCCTTTGTCTTTATGGTCATGGCAGGATACTGTTAAATCAGTTTTTCTTGATCGAGTTATTATTGTTAGTAATTACGATAGAACTATAAGAAGTCCATCATTTAATATGAAATTACCAAGTGTCATCGCATTAAAGGATTATATTGTTCCTCAAAGCAAGCCAAGTTTTACTAGATTTAATGTGTTTTTAAGAGATAAATTTTCCTGTCAATATTGTGGAAGCAATGAAGAGTTAACTTTTGATCATCTATTACCTAGATCAAAAGGAGGTGAAACTAATTGGGATAATGTTGTAACAGCTTGTTCTGCATGCAATGTGAAAAAGGGTGGAAAACTGTTGAAACATTCAGGTATGAAGTTGTATCAGTACCCTTATCGACCATCAACTGAAGATTTACATAAGAATGGAAAAAATTTTCCACCAAATTTTTTACATAAAAGCTGGATGGATTACTTATATTGGGATGTAGAGTTAGAGTCTTAAATTTTCTCAGAAATATTTATTGCAATTTTTGATCCAGTTTTAATAATTTTATCTAATATAGAGTATGGACCTTCTTTAGTAGCACCCTTTTCATAGGCAATATCTTTATGGCTTAATTCATCTTTTCTAAATTTAATTATTTTTTTTTTAAGTTTTGGTTCGCTATTATCAAGTTGTTTTATTTGGTTTAAATAATGCTCATCTATCACTTCTTCAACAGAAGCAGTGCAAAGCATAGCCGCTTTCTTACCAAGTAAAGTTGAACCAAAACCTAATCCTACACCTAACAAATCCCACAAGGGTAAAAATTTTGTAGGTTTTATATTTCTTTTTTTAATTTCTTCTTCAAAAAAATCAGAATGTTCTTTTTCGTGAACTTTCATTTCTTCAATTGTTTTTTTTAAAGCTTCATCTTTAACTAACGTGTTTAGAGCAAGTAACTGTCCTTCATAAATTTTAACAGCACCACGTTCCCCAGCATGATCAACTCTAATAAATTCTTCTATTTTCTTTTTATTTATTGTTGTCATAACTTAAATAACTTCTTGTTGTTAAATATACTATTAATATTGATAATATAATATTGTAGCTTGTAAGCGATAATCCTAAAATTTTAAATGTAACATCTTTGCAGCTTACATTCTTTTCTTGCAACTGTCTTAATATGTCTTCTTTTGATAGTAAATTGGAGCCATTTTTTAAATCGCAAACCAATGATTCTTCAATAAAACCTTGCTCAATACCTAAATGATATAAAGATAAAATAGTAGCTGCTAAAAAAATTAATATAAGAGAAAGAATGAAATATTTTTCAAGATAAACAAATTTATAATTTAGGACAATAATTATTAATGCTAAGAGGTATGGAATTCTTTCTAATATACACAAGTTACAGGGTTGATGACCTAAAACATATTCAATAAAAAATGCTGAAGATAAAGCAATAATACTAATTAAAAAAATTAATTTTAATGTAATTGTTTTGTTAATCTCAACCATTAAATTTAAAAAATAAATAAATAATAATAAATATTATAACTATAATAATTCCAATTATGGTGAACCATTTTGATCCATGTTTTTCCATGTACTCTGTAAATAATTCTCCAAATTTATAAGACAAATAGGCAACTATGAAAAATCTCAGGCTTCTTGAAATTAAACTAACAATTATAAAAATAGGAAGATTAAAAGCAATTAAACCACTTGAAATCGTAAAGGCTTTATAGGGTAATGGAGTAAAGCCAGCTAAAAAAAGAATACTAAGCCATGCGAGGAATCCACTCCCTTGAGACATACTTAATTTTAAATTTTCAACTTTATCTTGATAACCATAAAATTCAATTACATACATAGCTAAATCAAAAAATAAATAACCTATCAAATATCCAAAGATTCCTCCAAGAACGGAAAATATTGATGCTATTAAAAATATTTTCAAATATTCCTTTTTTTTAGCAATAACCATTGGGATTATCATTGCATCTGGAGGTATAGGAAAAAAAGAACTTTCTATAAAAGATACAAGCCCTAAATAAATATTCGAACTTTTATGTGCGGCTAATTCTAAACATTTTTTGTAAAGTGTTTGAAACATTTTTTGGTTTTAATATAAATTTAGTTCTTATACTATTTAAATATAATTTAATTGAATACCTAGGGCGAATGGCGGAACTGGTAGACGCGCACGACTCAAAATCGTGTTTCGCAAGAAGTGAGAGTTCGATTCTCTCTTCGCCCACCAAGTAACTATGAATTTAAATAATTTAAATAATTTGATCGAATTATTTGTTAATCAAGCAAATAAACAAAATAAAAAAGATATTTTTTTGGAATGGCTAAATCCTAGCAATAAAAAAACATTCACATGGGAAGAAACTGAAAAGAATATTTTAAAATTATCAAAAGTTATTAAAGAAAATATAAAAGAAGGCGATAGATGTCTTTTAGTTTCAGAGAATAGACCAGAGTGGTTTGTTTCTGATTTAGCTATTATGTTAGCTGGTGGAATTACAGTTCCAGCATACACAACTTATACAGAAGATGATTATAAGTACTTGATAGAAGATTGTGAGCCTAGCTTAGTTGTTGTTTCAAATAATGAAATGTTAAAAAAAATAAATAATTCAATCAATGAAAAAGATTTTATTAAAAAAGTCATTACTTTGGATGAAAAAGCCGAAGTAACAAATAGTTTAAATATAATTAATAAAGAAAAATATTTAGATTTTAATTCAATTATAAAGAATAATTTATTAGCAGAAGATAAAATTGAAAATAATAAATTAAAAAGAAATTCTCCTGCATGTATTATTTATACTTCTGGGACAGGAGGTAATCCTAAAGGAGTAATTTTAAGTCATGGTGGAATTTTAAATAATCTCGTAGGAGCATGCGAAATTATGAAACCATTATTTAACGCAAGACCAGTATTTTTAACTTGGCTTCCTCTTTCACACTCTTACGAGCATTGTGTTCAATTTGCACAGATAGCAGTAGGAGCAAAAGTATTCTATGCAGAAAAAATAGAAAAACTTTTAGAAAATATATCTGAAGCAAAACCCACAATTATGACAGCTGTTCCAAGGTTTTACCAAAACCTTTACAACAAAATAAACATGAATTTAAAAAAGCAGACAGGTTTTAAAGCAAAATTGATTGAAGCAACTCTTCGTTTGGGGAGAAAAAAACTACTAAATCAAAAAATGTCATTTTATGAAAAATTACTCAATTTTATAGTTGATAAATTGGTTAGAAAAAAAATAAAAAAACAGTTCGGTGGAAACTTGAAAGCTTTTGTTTCAGGTGGTGGGGCACTAGACAAAGAAATAGGAGAATTTTTGAATTCTGTTGGGCTGCCTACTCTTCAGGGTTATGGTTTAACAGAAACATCACCAGTAGTAAGTTGCAATCCAATACATAAAATCAAAGTGGAAACTGTAGGACCTCCATTTCAAGGCAATGAAGTCAAAATCGCTGAAGATGGAGAAATTTTGGTTAAAGGAGAAAATGTAATGCTAGGATATTGGAATAAAAAAGAAGAGACTGAAAAAGTAATTATTAATGGATGGCTACATACAGGCGATATTGGAGAGTTAGATCCAAATGATGGCTATTTAAAAATAACTGATAGAAAAAAAGATATAATAGTAAGTGCTGGTGGAGATAACATTTCTCCTGCTAAAATTGAAAATATGATTACGAATGAACCAGAGATAGATCAATGTATGGTTTATGGTGATAAAAAAAATTACTTAGTTGCTTTAATTGTTCCTAATAAAGATTTTTTAAATGAAAAAGAAAAAATAAATAAAGTAATTGAAAAAATAAATAAAAAATTAACTTTACTAGAAAAGATAAAAAAAATTCAATTAATAGATGAAAATTTTTCTATTGAAAATGGTTTAATGACACCAACAATGAAAGTAAAAAGAAAAAAAGTTACAGATAAATATAAAAATCAGCTAGAAAATCTTTATTAAACTATTTAATTAAAATTGTTTATTAACCGCATAAACATTAACTAAATTAATAAAAAAAAGTTTTATAAAAATAAAAATTTAAAAATATTTTTTATAAAATTTAACTTTTAATTAAAGAATTGACATAACTTATAGAAAAAAATAAAAATATGTTAACAGCGAATCAATTTGATTCGTTTAACTAAAAAAGGGAGCTAAAGATGCCTAAGAAAAGAAGAAAAGCGGCAAAGAAAACTAAGAAAAAAGCTAAGAAAAAAGCTAAGAAAAAAGCAAAAAAAAGAAGAAGAAAATAGTAACTTAGTATTCTTTACAAAAAACGCTTCTCATTACAGTAGTGTGTGAGAGGCGTTTTTTTTTACTCGTCAATTGGTTCGTCGTTATCAGAAATTGGCTCGTCTACAGGTAGTTCACTAGTTGGCGTTTTTGCAGGTGCCGCTGGTTGAGGCTGCCCACCTAAATTTCTTTTTAGAGCTTTATCCAATTTTTTTTGAGTATCCTCTAATGATACATTCAAAACAATCTGAAATTCAGATAGAATTCTTTCATAAGCTTTTTCAAATAATTGTCTTTCACTATAAGACTGGTCAACCATAAGGTCATCACCCTTGTTTAAATCTCTGACAACTTCAGCTAATTCATATATTTTTCCAGAAGATATTTTTGCTTCATATTCTTGCGCTCTTCGACTCCACATTGATCTTTTAATTTTTGGTTTACTTTTTAAAATTGAAATACACTTGTTTACTTGATTAATAGTTGCTAATGGCCTTAAGTGAGACTGCTTGTTTACAGGAACCATTCCATTAGCTTTGTCTTTTTCAAATTTAATAACATATGTTTCAACATCAATTCCACCAATGTTGATCTTTTTAAATTCAGTAATTTGCCCTACCCCATGCTTTGGATAAACAACATGATCTTTAATTTTGTATTCTCTTTTTTCAGTTTCTTGTTTTTTAACTTTTTTAATTTCAGGCTTAACTTCATTTGTTTTTGAAATTCTTAAATTATCTACTTTCGGTTCAGCTGTCGTTTCTTTAATTTTAACAGCTTTTTTTGCTTTAGTTATTTTAGGTGTAACTTTTTTAACAACTTTTTTGATTTTTTTTGAAATTATTTTTTTAGCTTTTTTAACTTTTTTAGCTTTTACAACCTTCTTTTTAGAAACTTTTTTTTTCACTTTTTTGTCTGTTTTGCCTTTAAAGATTTTCTTTAAAATATTTTTCGTACTTATTTTGCTCATTTTTAAATTTCTCGTGATCCGCTGGTGGATCTTTTTTTTCACTTATGTTAGGCCAGATTTCAGAATATTTTTTATTGATCTCTAACCATTTTTCACTTCCAGGTTCGGTGTCTGCTTTTATGGCATCGACAGGACATTCTGGCTCGCAAACGCCACAATCTATACACTCATCGGGTTTAATTACAAGCATATTTTTACCTTCGTAAAAGCAATCAACTGGGCAGACATCAACACAGTCTGTTAGTTTGCACTTAATACAATTGTCGTTAACGATATATGTCATTCTAAATTTTGTTTAATTTTTTCTTTAATATCGCCCATTGTTTTATTGTCAATGTAAAGTAAACCCGCAAGTCGTCTCATTAAATTAGTTTCATATATATCAGCATCTTTGTTTGAATAGATTATAGACCACAAAGCCTCAATAATTTTAATTTTATCTTGCTCGGGCAACCTCTTTACTTCTCGAGTAAAATCTAAAATTTGATTTGAGTTTTCTTCAATTATTTTTGCTTCTTCAATTGTTTTAGAGACATTTTCATTTTCTATACCTAGCTCATTTAGTGTTTTTTTAATAATTTCTTCTTCATTGTCTGTATAGTTCTCATCTATTTTTGCAGCATGAATTAATAAAGCACAAACTTTTGTGAGAAAATTATTATTTTTTGTTTCTTCTTTTTTAAAAAACATTTTAATTTAAATTTAAATTCTTTAATATTTTAAATGGATTTTCGTTTGAGATCTTCTTTGTGGTATTTTTTTTAAATTTCTTAGCAGGACTATATTTAAAAAATGTTTCATTTTCCTTTTCAAATATTTTATAATTCATTTTTTGAAGTAATTTTTTGAAATTATCTTTACTACATCCTAAAAGATTTAACATTTCTGGAACTAATTTTATTTCAGAATTTTCCTTTGAACTAGAATTTATTATTAATACAAATAATCTTTCCAAAATATCAATTCTTACAAAAAAATTATCAAATTTTTCAAATCCACACAAAAGCATAAAGTTTTTATTTTTTATTTCTTTATCGTCTAAAAAATTCAAACCAAAGGTAGGTGGTTTTAAATTATGAAATTTTTGATAAAAATTTTTCCACAATAATGTTCGCAAAGATACTGCTTCTGGTTTAATTAATTGATAAAGGAAAACATGATATCTCCCAAACTTTACTCCTAATTCTCTAAGAATTTTTCTTTCATTTTGTTCTAAGTTTTTTAGGTATTCAGAAACTTGATCTCGCTTTAATACTCCATTATTTTCATAGAGTTGGTATGCTAGTGCTTTAATTGACGAATTATTTTCTTTTATATTTTTTAAATCAATTAAACTTTTAAGAACGTTATTTATTTTTGAATGTATCCATTTATTAACATAGTCATTTAATTTCTGTTTAGTGTTTTGTTCAATGATATCATCAACGATTAAATCAAAATTAGGATTTAAATAATCATTACCCGTTGTTAATTTGGCAATTGGGAAATCATTCCAGTAAATTTTAAAATCTTCATTTAAATTAATTAATCCTGTATCAATTATTGATTGAACACGTTTTTCTAATTCCGGACCAATAGTTTGTCTTGCAGCTTTTTTTAAGGATTTAATATCAGTTTCCAAAGCACCTTTTTTTAAATCTAGTTCTAATTTTAGCCCTTTTATCTTTCCGATGAATTGATCGTCAATTTTAACATCATTGTTTTGTAAAATTTCAGTTTTAAATTCCATATCTTGTTTTAAACCTCTAGCGAGCACGCTTGCTCTTTTGTCAATAAAAGTTTTAGTAAGTTCTTCATGTAATCTGTCTGAAAGTCTATCTTCTAAGTGTTTAGTTTTTTCAATCCAATAACTTTGATTTTCTACCCAATTATTTTTATTCGAAACATATGACCAAGTTCTGACATTTGCAATTCTATTTGATAAAGAATCTACATTTCCATCTAATTTATCTAGTTTCATGAGCTGTAATCTCATATAATCTTCAGAAATTAGTCCTTTTTTGTTAGTTAAAAATTTAAATACATTTCCTATAACTTCAAAATGATTTCCATAAGTTTTTTTTACAAAATCAGGTATTTGGCAACATTCCCACAAGAGCATTAAAGTTTTCTTATCAAATTCTTTATTTAAAATTTTTTGATCTTTTAAAAAATATTTAAGTGCTTTTTCATCCTCACATTCATGAATTTTTCTTAGCCATTCCACCTGAGGTTTTTCCTCTAAACTTTTAATTAAACTAATTGGGTTATTGAAATTAAGATTTGAATTTCTCCAAAACAAAGTTCTTATTTCTTCAAATTTATGATTTTCTAATAATTCTACCTCTTCTGGAGATATTTCTTTACAATCACCAGTAATACCAAAACTTCCATCGTTAAGGTACCTGCCAGCTCTACCAGCTATTTGACCTATTTCAGATAAATTTAATCTTCTTAATTTTTTTCCATCAAATTTCTTAACATTTGAAAAATAAACAAAATCTAAATCCATGTTTATTCCCATCCCAATTGCATCTGTTGCAACTAGGAAATCAACATCCCCAGATTGATATAATTCAACTTGAGCATTTCTTGTTTTTGGACTTAGTGATCCCATTACAATAGCGGCACCACCCTTTTGTCTTCTTATTAACTCAGCAATGGCGTAAACCTCCTCTGCTGAAAACGCAATGATTGCTGTTTTTCTTTCAATTCTTGATACTTTTTTATGACCAGCGTAGGTAAGTTTAGACAGTCTTTCTCTATTTATAAATTCAATATCTCCATCTAATTTTGAAATAATATTTTTAATGGTACTTGAGCCCATTAGCATTGTAAGTTTTTCCCCCCTCATATTTAAAAGTCTATCAGTAAAAATATGACCTCTTTCATGATCAGAGCACATTTGAATCTCGTCTACGCCAACAAACTCAAGATGTTTGTCAATTGGCATAGACTCAACTGTGCATAAAAAATATTTTGCATTAGATGGGATTATTTTTTCTTCTCCAGTTATAAGTGCAACTTTATCTAAACTTATTTTCTTGATTACTTTGTCATATACTTCTCTTGCAAGTAATCTAAGTGGAAATCCAATCATGCCACTCTCGAAAGAAAGCATGGTTTCGATAGCAAGATAGGTTTTGCCTGTATTTGTAGGACCGAGAACAGCTGTAATTTTATTTTTAGTCATTTCTATCTTTTGTGCTTCTTTTTTTTTACCTACCAGATATTGTTACTGCTAAAGAACAAAAATAGACTAAAACATGACCGAATCGGAGGGTAAAAAGTTCTCATTTTCTTTTAAATGTTAGTGAGATTATCATAAATAAGATTAATTCTATAACAGTAATTTAATTTAATAAAATGAGTAAAAAACTTTGGCAACCTTCTCTAATAGTAAAAAAAAATTCAAATTTATTTGCTTTTGAAAATTACATTTCAAAAAAATTAAAAATAAAATTTAATAGAAATTATAAAAAATTATTAAATTGGAGTATTAAGAATTCACCTGAGTTTTGGAGTAGATTTTGGGATTTTAGCAAAATAAAGGGATTTAAAAGTAATAAAAATTTCAGAAAATCAAAGACTTTTTATAAAAATTTATTTTTACCAGGTAGCAGACTAAATTTTGGTGAAAATTTATTATCTAAAAACAACAATGAAAAAGCAGTAACCTTTATTAGTGAAAATGGATTTAGAGAAGAAAGATCATGGAAACAATTAAATTTAAATACTAATAAAATTACAAAATTTCTAAAAAAAATAAATATTAAAAAAGGAGATAGAGTAGCTGCATATATGCCAAATACTATTGAAACTGTTGAAGCATTCATTGCCACAACTTCTTTGGGAGGTATTTGGTCTTCTTGTAGTCCTGATTTTGGATCTAAAGGTGTTATAGAAAGATTTTCTCAAATTAATCCAAAAGTTTTATTCATTACTGATCAGTATTTTTATAATGGAAAAAAAATAGATATTTTAAATAGACTTCCAGAGATTTTAAAATTAATCCCATCAATTAAAAGTGTTGTAATTAGTAACTATCCTGGAAAAAAGTTTATTAAAAATAAATATAAATTTAATAAAAATAATTTATTTAAATGGAATGAATTAATGCAAACTAATGCTGAAAAAATTGATTTCAAAAGATTTGATTTTGAAACAGAGTTAGCAATATTATATTCAAGTGGAACTACTGGAAAACCTAAATGCATTTGTCATCGATCTGGTGGTGTTTTAATCCAGCATATGAAGGAACATCAATTACATTGTAATATTAAAGAAAATGATAACGTTTTTTATTTTACCACATGTGGATGGATGATGTGGAATTGGTTGGTTAGTTCATTAGCTTCGAAGGCATCTATTGTTCTTTTTGATGGATCTCCAATGTTTAAATCATCCGATTTGCTTTTGAAAATAGCACAAAGAGAAAAAATAACTTTATTTGGAATAAGTGCGAAGTATGTAGATGCTTTAAGAAAATTTAAACCAAAATTAAAATATAAATTTAAACTAAATAAACTAAGAACAATTTGTTCAACTGGCTCACCTCTTTCAGAAGAAAGTTTTAAATATGTTTATAAGCATATTAAAAAAAATGTGCACTTGTCATCTATATCTGGTGGTACCGATATTGTTTCGTGCTTCGTATTAGGAAATTTATATCAGCCAGTGAATATAGGAGAAATACAAAACAATGGTTTGGCTTTAGATGTAGATGTTTTAAGTGATAAAGGGAAGTCTTTAAAAAATAGTAAAGGAGAACTTGTCTGTAAAAATCCTTTTCCATCAATGCCTTTAAAGTTTTGGAATGATAAAAATGATATTAAACTTAAGAGTGCTTATTTTAATAGATTTAAAAATATATGGCACCATGGAGATTACGCAGAGATAAAAAATAGTGGTGGATATATAATTCATGGAAGATCAGATACCACTTTAAATCCAGGAGGTGTAAGACTTGGAACAGCAGAGATATATTCAGAAGTTGAAAAGTTTAAAGAAATAAAAGAGTCTATTGTTGTAGGACAATCATGGGATAATGATGTTAGAATAGTTTTATTTATTGTAATGAGCAAAAATTATTCATTAACAGCAGAATTAATTAACAAAATTAAATTACAAATAAAAAAAAATGCATCTCCTAGACATGTTCCAAGTAAAATTATTGTTGTAAAAGATATACCTCGAACAAAAAGTGGCAAAATAGTTGAACTAGCAGTTAAAAGTAAGTTAGAAGGAAGTCAAATTAAAAACATTGAAGCTTTAGCAAATCCCGAAGCTCTTGAACAATTTAATAATTTAAAAGAATTGAGCAATTAAATGTTAAAAAATCTTGTCAAAGACCTGAAGCCTTCATCTACTCTTGCAATTAACGAAACTTCAAAAAAATTAGAACAACAAGGAAAAAAAATCTTTAAATTTGGTTTTGGACAATCACCATTTAAAGTACCTGAAGATGTTGTTGAAGAATTAAAAAGTAATGCCTATCAAAACAAATATCTACCTATGCAGGGCCTTGAGGAATTAAGGGAAGCTGTAGCGAAATATTCATCTAAAAAGAAAAATTATAACTACAAATCAAACAATGTAATAATTGGACCAGGATCTAAAGAATTAATGTTTTTATTGCATGTAATTTTTGATGGTGAAATTATATTACCAGCACCCAGTTGGGTTTCATATGCACCACAAGCTATTTTAGGGAGAAATAAAATTCAAATTCTCCAAACCGAAAGAGAAAACAACTGGTTTCCTACTGGAGCACAAATTGAGAAAATCATATCAAAAGATAAAGATAAAAATTATTTATTATTTTTAAATTCACCAAACAATCCTTCTGGACAGGTTTGTAACAAATTAGAAGAAATTTCAGAAATTGCCAAAAAGTATAATCTTATAATTTTATCAGATGAAATATATTCAGAATTAACATTTTCGCAAAATTTTAAATCTATCTCAAGTTATTGTCCTGAAAAAACTATCATTAGCACTGGACTTAGCAAATGGTGTGGTGCTGGGGGATGGAGACTTGGTTATTTTATAATTCCAGATGAATTGAATAATATAAAAAATATGATCAATGTATTAGCTAGTGAAACTTTTTCTGCTGTGAGTGCACCTATTCAGTATGCAGCAATCAAAGCTTATGAAAACGATCATTCAAATTATATTGCAAAATCAGTAAATATTTTAAGTGCAGTTGGTAAACATGTTTTTTCAAATTTAAAATCAAACAAGGTATTGATTAATGAACCTCATGGTGGATTTTATTTAATGCCAGAATTTTTAAATAACAAATTTAAAACTTCATCAGAAATGTGTAAGGATATATTAAATAATACTGGAGTTGCTTTATTACCAGGTTCTGATTTTGGGTTTAATCCAGATAAAATGTTAGCAAGGTTAAGTTTTACAGATTTTGATGGACAAGAGTTTATGAACAATATTGATGAAACAAAAAAAATTGATGAAAATTTAATTAATAAGTTTGCGCCAAAAGTAGTAGAAGGTGTTAATAAACTAAAGAATTGGTCAGAAAACTTATAAAATCACTCTGTACACCTACGATTATTTTTTGTTAGAATAAACTTATAAAAATAACGACATATAAATAGAGGGGTAAACAATGAAAAAAATAATCACATCTCTATCAAGTGCTTTACTGATTTTATTCGCATCATTGTCTATGACAACTGTTGCTAAATCAGCTGAGTTCTTTACGATAGGAACAGGCGGACCTACAGGAGTATATTTCCAAACAGGGAACGCTATATGTAAAATGCTTCACAAATCAGCAATTAGTGCTGAACATGGTAGAAAAAAAGGTACAGCTAAAGCTTACAGATGTACAGCTCCATCCACTGGTGGATCTAACTACAATATTGGTCAGATAGCAGCTGGAGAATTCCAATTTGGTGTAGCACAATCAGACTGGCAGTATCATGCTGTTAATGGATCAAGTAAATGGGAAGGAAAACAATTTAGTAATTTGAGAGCAGTTTTCTCAGTTCACAATGAGCCTTTTCAAATTTGGGCTAGAAAAAAAGCAAAAATTAAAGATTTTGCTGGATTAAAAGGAAAAGTAGTTAACATCGGTAATCCTGGTTCAGGTCAAAGAGGAACTATGGAAGAACTGATGAAAGCCATGGGTGTTGATAATAGTTTCTTTAAATCAACAACTGAACTTACTTCTTCTGAACAAGTTAAAGCGCTATGCGACGGAAAAATAGATGCATTTGGTTATTCTGTTGGATTTCCAAATGGTGCTATGGAACAAGCAGCAACTTGTGCAGCTAAAGCATCTCCGATTAATTTAACAGGTTCTGAAGTTCAAGGTTTAATTGATGGTGCAGATTATTATGCACAGGCAGTAATACCTAAAGGAACTTATACAGGTCAGAAAAAAGATGCTACAACTTTTGGTGTAAAAGCTACTGTTGTTACTTCTGCAGATGTTTCTGAAGAGCTTGTTTATTTAGTTACAAAAGCTGTAATGGAAAATTTTGATGATTTCAAAAAACAACATCCAGCATTTGGTTTCTTGGAAAAGAAAAACATGATTAAAGATGGTTTATCTGCTCCATTACATCCTGGTGCAATAAAATACTATAAAGAAGCTGGGTTAATGTAATCCAATTTTTATTAATTAAAAAGGCCTGGTAATTTTTACCGGGCCTTTTTTTTATGGTATGAATAATTTTAATGAGCGACTCAATCAGCAGTAAAATTAAAAATAAAATAAGCGAAGACTTATCACCAACTAGAAATATTACTGGTTTTCATTTGAAAATTGTTTCAGCAATAGCAATTATTTGGTCATTATTTCAACTTTGGTACGCTTCACCATTTCCATTTATGCTAAATTTTGGAATGTTTAAGGGATTACCAGCAAGAGCAATTCATTTAGGTTTTGCTTTAACTTTAGCCTTTTTAATTTACCCAATCTCAAAGAGTAAGAAAATTTCGTTTTTTGATGTTTTGATCAGTTTTATGGGAGCGATATCGTGTCTTTATATTTATTTTTTTTATGATCAGCTAGTTGAAAGAGGGGGTGTTCTTTTAAATCTGAAGATATCAGAAACATTAAATTTTCCCTTAGAATTAATTTTAGGAGGATGTGGAATTTTAATTCTTTTAGAGGCCACCAGAAGAGCAATTGGTTTACCTTTGGTAATTATTGCTAGTTGTTTTCTGTTGTTTTCATACTTTGGAAGGTATGCACCTGAAATAATATCCCATGGTGGTTTATCTTTAAATAGACTTGTAGGTTTCCAGTGGCTTGATCAAGAAGCAATTTTTGGAATTCCGATTGGGGTATCAGTAGATTTTATTTTCTTATTTGTTTTATTTGGCGCCTTGCTTGAAACTGCAGGTGGTGGAAAATATTTTTTAGATCTTGCTTTTGCAATGGTTGGAAAAATGAGAGGAGGTCCTGCAAAGGCAGCAATATTAGGCTCAGGTATGACTGGATTAATTTCAGGATCTTCAATTGCAAACACAGTTACTACTGGAACATTTACAATTCCAATTATGAAAAAAACTGGTTTTTCAAAAGAAAAAGCTGGTGCTATTGAGGTTTCCTCATCAGTCAATGGTCAGATCATGCCTCCTGTAATGGGGGCTGCAGCATTCGTAATGGCAAGTTTTATAGGTGTAACCTACTTTGAAATTGTTAAACATGCTTTCTTACCAGCAATTATTTCTTATATAGCATTATTTTATATTTCACATTTAGAAGCTTTAAAATTAAATCTTAAAGGAATGGATGATGCAGATGTTCCTCATTTAAAAAAAACTTTTTTATCTGGGATACATTTTTTAATACCAATTTTTGTTTTAATTTATACTTTGGTTTATTTAAGATTTACTGCCTCATACTCAATTTTTTATGCAACCATTACTTTGGTTTTAGTCAATTTAATAAATTTGTTAATTAAAAATGAAATTAAAAAAGATGCTCTTAAAGAATGGTTTAATCAAACAATAGTTGGTTTTGAAAAAGGCGCTTTAAATATGGTTGCTGTTGGTATAGCGATTGCAACTGCAGGAATTATTGTTGGTGCAGTTGGATCTACAGGCTTAAGTACTAATTTAATAATAGTTATAGAATCTATAGCTAAAGATAACGTTACTATATTATTATTTTTAACAATTATTTTGTGCTTACTCTTAGGAATGGGTTTGCCAACAACGGCAAATTATGTTGTTGTTGCTTCTTTAATGGCGACTGTGTTAGTGGATGTTGGGAATGCCTCAGGTTTTATTTTTCCACTAATTGCAGTTCATTTATTTGTCTTCTATTTTGGCTTAATGGCTGATGTAACGCCACCAGTGGGACTTGCCTCTTACGCAGCTGCAGGAATATCTGGCGGAGATCCCTTAAGAACAGGGGTGCAAGCTTTTTGGTATAGTTTAAGAACAGGAATTTTGCCGATTGTATTCTTATTTAACCATGAACTTTTACTTATTGGTATTGAAAATATTTGGCATGGATTGATTGTAATTATAACTTCTTTAATTGGGATTTTAGTATTTACCTCAGCCACTCAAGGATGGTTTATTAATAAACTTAAATGGTATGAAATAATTATTTTTTTAGTAATTTCTATTTCCTTGTTATCACCCGACTTTGTTTTAAACAAATTTTATCCAAAATATAATTATGAGGAAATTACTAAAATTAATTCAATGAAATTAGACTCAACAAAAGAAATTCAAATTAAAATAACAAGGCCTAGTTTATACGGAGAAAGATATAAGTTATTTGTGATATCAAAAAATACTTTTGAGGATAAATTTACTTTAGAGGACTATGGAATTACATTAATGAAACAAGATGACAAAATTATTGTTGATAATTTGAAATGGAATGGAGAAGCAAAAAAAAGTGGTTTTGAAATGGGAGACTATATAAGTGAATTTAAAATTGAAAATTTAGATAGACCATCCAAAAATATCGTTTATCCTATAGCAATATTATTTTTAGTAGTATTTGGCTACTTTAACTTAAAAAGAAAAGAGTAAAATTACCCACCTGGACCTAAATTAGAAGGCTTTATTTTAATAATTTTCCATACTCCAGATGCAGAGGTAATTATTTTATCATTACACTTTAGCTCACAAAATAAAAACACAAGAGTATTTGTTTTTTTTAAAATTTTTGTATTTCCAATAATTTCATCCCCCACTTTTGAAGCGCCTATAAATTTTATATCTAAAGAGATAGTTACACATGGTGCATTTCCTGCAGCTCTATGCGCGGCTGTTCCTGCTCCTGCATCTATTAAAGCAGATAAATAACCCCCATGAGTTATTCCAGCAGCATTTAAATGATTTTCATTAATTATAGATTTAAATTCATATTCATTTTCTGAAATAGCTCTAAATAAAACACCCCCATTGTGTTTCATAAATCCAGGTTTAATACTTATTTGCTCAAATTTACTGCTCATAATTTTTTATAATACAAAAGTTAAAATTAATAAAATTATTAAAATAATTATAAAAAAATAAATTACTGATTTTTGTAAAGATGCATTCAAAAGCCAATTAAACATTTTTGTTTCCTTTTTGGTGGACCGCCCAGAACTCGAATCTGGAATCTCCCGGTTCGTAGCCGAGCGCCTTATCCAATTTGGCCAGCGGTCCTTTTTAATAATATATCCCATATATCAAATTTTTTGATGTAATTTAACTTATAAAATATTATGTTAATTACTTTATGAGCAAAAATTCTAGCGATGTTGTTATTACTTCAGCACTAAGAACTCCAATTGGTAGATACAAAGGGTCGTTAAAAAATCTAAGCGCATCAAAATTAGGATCAATAGCAATTAAAGAGGTAATTTATCAATCAAAATTAGATTTAGAGGAGATTGATGAAGTAATTATGGGGCACGTTTTAACTTCTGGACTTGGTCAAAACCCTGCTAGACAGGCTTCAATCGGTGCAGGAGTACCAGTTTCTAAACCTGCTCATATTATTAATCAGGTTTGTGGATCTGGATTAAGATCTGTTGTTTCAGGATATCAATCAATAAGTTTAGGAGAAAATAAAATAGTCATTGCAGGCGGTCAAGAAAATATGTCTCGAGCAACTCATGCAATTTATTATAGAGAAGATAAAAAATTTTCTGAAAACAAATTGGTAGATACAATGATAAAAGATGGTCTACTTGATTCATTTAATGATTATCATATGGGTGTTACAGCTGAGAATGTTGCTGAAAAATATAAAATTTCTAGAGATGAACAAGATAATTTTTCTTTAAATTCTCAGAAAAAAACAGAAAAAGCTTATAGTCAAAATAGATTTAAAGATGAGCTGATAAAATTACAAATTGAAGATGGCGACAAAAAATTTATTTTTGAAAAAGATGAACATCCTAGAGAAAATTTAACTATAGACGATTTAAGAAAATTAATAACAGTATTTAAAGAAAATGGGACTGTAACACCTGGAAATTCCTCAGGTATAAATGATGGTGCTGCGGCCTTAGTTTTAATGTCTAGAGAGCAAGCAGAAAAAAAATCATTAGAGTCATTGGTTAAAATTGTGTCTTGGGCAACTTGTGGGGTTGAGCCTTCATTAATGGGACTAGGACCCATACCTTCAATTCAAGAAGCATTATCTAAAGCAAATTGGAAAATAGATGAAGTGGATTTATTTGAAATTAATGAGGCTTTTGCAGCACAAAGTATTGCGGTAATTAAAGAATTAAAAATCCCTGAACAAAAAGTTAATGTTAATGGAGGAGCAATCGCTTTAGGTCATCCGATTGGAGCTTCTGGGGCAAGAATTTTGGTTACACTTGTCCATGAAATGATCAAGCAAGATAAAAAAAAAGGTTGTGCGGCACTCTGTATTGGTGGTGGTATGGGCATAGCTATGTGCATTGAGAGAAGCTAAAAAGCTTAAAATTCATTTATTTTTTTATTTTTTGTATAATAAAAATACAAGATTAACGAAAAAACCCTATTAATGTGTTAAAATAAAATCCAATAATGTTTTTTTGGGTATATAAAACTTTTTAAAAAATGAGCGAAAAATTACTTGTTCCTGACATTGGTGACTTTGAAAATGTTGAGGTTATAGAGATACTTGTAAAACCTGGCGATCAAATTAAAGAAAATGATCCATTAGTCACAATTGAAAGTGATAAATCAAGCGTTGAAATTCCTTCTACAGTGGCTGGGACAGTAGATAGTTTAGCAGTTAAAGTTGGTGATAAAGTTTCTAAAGGAGATTTGTTGCTTAATCTTAAATCATCATCAAAAACATCATCAGAAAGCAATATTCCTAAAGATACAGAAAATATAATTAAACAAGCTGAAGAAGCAATAGCTGAAAAAAAAGAGGAAAAAAAAATTATATCTGAACCTATAATTGAGAAAAAACAATCCACAATTCAAGTAGTTAATGGGTCTGATATTGATCCACTTGAAACCCAAGATTGGTTAGAGTCTTTATCTGCAGTTATTTCGAAAGATGGAAATCAAAGAGCTCATTTTTTAATTAAAGAACTAATTAACAAAGCTTATCGTGAAGGTGCGAATATTCCTTATACTCAAAATACTCCATACATTAATACAATACCTCCTGAGGCTGAAGTAAAATCTAGTGGTGACCAAAATATTGAAAGAAGAATTAGATCTTTAATTAGATGGAATGCAGCAGCAATGGTAGTTCGAGCAAATAAAAAATATCCTGAGCTTGGTGGACACATCGGTACATTTGCATCTGCTGCAACATTATATGATGTTGGTATGAACCATTTTTGGAGAGCAAAAAATAATAAATTTGGTGGAGATTTAATATATTTCCAAGGACATAGTGCTCCAGGAATGTACGCAAGGGCATTTTTAGAGGGCAGATTAAATGAGAAACAATTAGATAGTTTTAGACAAGAGGTAAAGCCTGGAGGTTTATCTTCATATCCACACCCTTGGTTAATGCCAAAATTTTGGCAGTTCCCCACAGTATCTATGGGGTTAGGTCCTATGCTTGCTATATATCAAGCCAGATACATGAAATATTTAATCAATAGAGGCTTGATTAAAGATGAAGGAAGAAAAGTATGGGCTTTTTTAGGTGATGGAGAAATGGATGAGCCAGAGTCAATGGGAGCAATTGGGCTGGCTGCAAGAGAAAATTTAGATAATTTAATTTTTGTAGTCAATTGCAACCTTCAAAGATTGGATGGTCCAGTTAGAGGTAATGGAAAAATTATTCAAGAACTTGAAGGAAGTTTTAGAGGTGCTGGTTGGAATGTAATAAAAGTTATTTGGGGATCATATTGGGACTCATTGCTTGCTAATGATAAAACTGGTCACTTAGTTAAAATTATGAATGAAACTGTAGATGGTGAATATCAAGCAATGAAAGCAAGAGATGGTGCCTATGTAAGAGAAAAGTTTTTTGGAAAATCTCCTGAAACATTGGAATTAGTTTCAAGCATGTCTGATAAAGATATATGGCGGCTAAACAGAGGCGGACATGATCCTCATAAAGTTTTTGCCGCTTATGATAAAGCAACCAAAAATCAAGGAAGTCCAACTGTAATTATCGCTAAAACAATTAAAGGTTACGGAATGGGAAAATCTGGTGAAAGCGTGAATACTACTCACCAAACTAAAAAATTAGATGTTGATGATCTGATGTATTACAGAGATCGATTTGATGTTCCTTTAACAGATGAACAGGTGAGAAATATTGAATATTTTAAGCCCGATGAAAAATCACCTGAAATAAAATACATTAAAGAAAGAAGAATTAAATTAGGTGGATTTTTACCTGAACGATCTACTTTTGCAAAACCAATAAAAGCACCAACCAAAGATATTTTTGATTTTATGAAAGTATCGACTGGTGAAAAAGAAATGTCTACTACAATGGCACTTGTGAGAATGCTAACTAATTTATTAAGAGATAAAAATATATCTCCAAGATTAGTTCCAATTATTCCTGATGAAGCCAGAACGTTTGGTATGGAAGGTTTTTTCCAAAAAATTGGAATTTATGCACATGAGGGGCAAAAATATGAACCCGAGGATGCTGCTCAATTAAGTTCTTATAGAGAAGATAAAAGTGGTCAAGTTTTAGAAGAAGGTATCAATGAGGCAGGTGCTATGTCTTCATGGATTGCTGCTGCCACTGCATATACTAATCATGATATCGAAATGATACCAATTTATATTTTTTATTCAATGTTTGGTTTCCAAAGAATAGGAGATCTAGCTTGGGCAGCCGGGGATAGTCAGGCTAGAGGATTTTTGGTAGGTGCAACAGCTGGAAGAACAACATTAGCTGGAGAAGGCTTACAACACCAGGATGGACATAGTCATTTAATTGCATCAACTATTCCAAATTGTGTAACTTATGATCCTACATTTCACTATGAATTAGCTGTAATTTTTCGAGAAGGTCTAAGAAGAATGCATGAGAAAAATGAGAATGTTTTTTATTATATTACAACAATGAATGAAAATTACAAACACCCAGAAATGCCGAAAGATAAAAATTGTGAGGAAGGCATTTTAAAGGGTATGTATAAAATAAAAGAATTTAACAAATACAAAAAAACTAAAATCCAACTTTTAGGATCAGGAACAATCTTAAGGGAAATGATGTCTGCTGCAGAGATTTTGCAAAATGATTATCAAATTGACAGCGAGATATGGAGTGTAACAAGTTTTAATGAATTAAGAAAAGATGGGATGGAGGTAGAAAGATATAATCTTTTAAATCCTGATAAAGAACCTAAAAAATCTTATGTTGAGCAATGCCTAGGCCAAACAGAGGGCCCAATTATGGCTGCATCTGATTATATGAGAATGAATTCAGATCAAATCAGATCTTATGTTGATAAAAGTTTTTATTCATTAGGAGCAGATGGTTTTGGAAGAAGTGATACAAGAAAAAATTTAAGAAAATTTTTTGAGGTAGATAAAGAACATTTTGTTACTTATAGTTTAAGTATTTTGGCAAAAGAACAGCTTATAACCTCTAAATATGCAAAAGATGCAATGAAGAAGTATAATATTGACAGTAACAAACCAATGCCAACGAAATTATAAATGTCAGAAACTGAGATTAAAGTACCTAATATTGGAGATTTCAAAGATGTCGAGGTAATTGAGGTACTAGTTTCTGAAGGTCAATCAATTAAAAAAAATGATGCTATAATAACAATCGAAAGTGATAAATCTAGCGTAGAAATACCATCAAATTTAGAAGGTAATATTAAAAATTTAAAAATAAAAGTAGGAGATAAAGTTTCTGAGGGCGACTTAATTTTAACTGTTGAAAGTGATTTAAAAGTTAAAAAGGAAGAGGTTAAAGAAAAACTAAAAATTGAAAAAGAGTCAAAAAATATTGAGGTAATAAAACCTGAAATCCAAGAAAAAACTTTTTCTAAAAATAATATTTCACACATTTCATCTGCAAGTCCAAAAGCTAGAAAATTTGCTAGAGAACTTGGTGTAAATATTAATCAAGTAGCCGGGAGCCAGAAAGATGGTAGAGTTGTTGAAAATGATATTAAAAAATTTGTTTCATCTAATTCAAAAAAAACAGTTGTAGCAAAAGATACAAAACCAGATAAAATTAAAAACGAATTTGAACATTCTGATTTTGGTGAAATAGAAATAAAAGACATACCACGAGTAAAAAAATTATCATCAAAATATCTTACAAATTCATGGACAACAATTCCTCATGTTACAAATCACGATGAAGCCGACATAACAGAGATGGAAAGTTTTAGAAGTTCCTTAACTGATATGTATACTGGAGAAAAAATTAAAATTACACCTCTAGCATTTATAATAAAGGCTTTAGTTGCATCTCTAAAGAAATTTCCTAGCTTTAATTCCTCTATAGACGAAATTGAGACTGGAAAAATGACTTTAAAAAAATATTACCATATTGGGATAGCAGTTGATACGCCAAATGGATTAATGGTTCCAAAAATAAGAAATGCAAATAACAAAAAAATTTCTCTGATAAGCAAAGAGTTAAAAGAGGTAAGTGAACTTTGTAGAAATTTAAAAATTGATAAAAAAGAATTGTTTGGTGGCTCGATGACAATTACGAGTTTAGGTGGTATAGGAGGTTCATTTTTTACACCTATAATTAATTATCCTGAAGTTGCTATATTAGGAGTAGGTAGATCAGAAAAAAAACAAATTTTTATGAATGGGAAGTTTCAAACTAGAACTATGCTGCCAATTTCATTATCTTATGATCATAGAATTATTGATGGAGCTGAAGCAGCTAGATTTAATAATGATCTAAAAGAAAACTTAGGCAAAAATTTTGCTTATAAATTAGCTGTCTAATTAAAAATGAGTAAATCCATATCATTATTTAGTGCCTTATTGTGCACTTTCATTTGGGGAACAACTTTTATTGCCCAAGATACGGGCATGGATAATATTGGTCCTTTTACATTTAATGCTGTGAGGTTTTTTGTTGGTTTTTTAGCAATTATACCACTTATGATTTTATTTGAATTAAAAAATTTTAAATCAGAATTTAAATTAGATAAAAAAACTTTCATAATTTATTCATTATTAATTGGAATTTCTTTATTCTTAGGCTCAGCACTACAACAAGTTGCTTTGCTTTATACAGATGTTGCAAATGCTGCTTTTTTTACAATTTTTTATGTGCCAATGGTACCGATTATCATTTTTTTGTTTGGTAAAAAATCAATGCATTGGAGTGTATGGCCTTCTGTAGTTCTATGTTTAATTGGAGGATATCTATTAACAAATTTTCATGATGCAACAGTAAGATTAGGAGATACTTTAGTTGTTCTCGGAGCTCTATTTTGGAGCACTCATATCATTTTTACTGGGATCATTATAACTAAATACAATCTGCCACTTACTTTAGGAGCTGCGCAGACTTTAATTGTGGCTATTTTTTCATTTATAATTGGAATTATTTATGAAGAATTTATTTTAAGTAATATTTTAATGGAAATTTATTCAATTTTATATGCAGGTATATTATCTGGTGGATTTGCATTTGTATTACAAATTTATGCCCAGCGTAATATTACTCCAGCACCTGCAGCTATAATTTTTTCTCTTGAAGGTGTATTTGCGACTATAGCTGCTTGGTTTATTTTAAATCAAATTCTAGATGTTAATAATTTACTTGGATGCTTTTTTATTCTATGTGGAGTTCTCTTGTCTCAATTACTGCCTTTAATTAAAAAGAAATATACTTAATAAATTAAACTAAATAAAATTAAAGCAATTATTATTCTATAAATTACAAACGCATTCATTGAAAATTTATTTATATAAATTAAAAAGTATTTAACTGTTAGAAAAGAGAAAATAAAAGAAGATATAATTGCGATAACAACTAAGTAATTAAACTGAATTGATTGTTCAAAAACATCTTTCAAGCTTAAGACACTAGCTCCAGCTAATGCTGGGATTGAAAGTAAAAAAGATATCTTACTTGAATCTACTCTATTAAATTTTAAAATTCTCGCAGCTGTTATAGTAATTCCCGCCCTACTCACTCCGGGTACAAGAGAGAAAATTTGGAAAACACCTATAAATATTATTGACTGAAAATTTAAATTTGAAGAAATTTTTTTATCAAATCTATTTTTGTCTGAGATATATAAAATAATTGCGAATATTAAAGTAGTCCAAGCAATGACCTCTAAATTTCTTAACTGATAAATTAAATTTGTACTATAAAGTATGTATCCAACAATTATTAATGGAAAAGACCCTAATACAATTAAATTTAAAATTCTTTTATTTTTTCTGATATCAAACAGTTCATCTTTAAAAAAATAAATTATTGCTATTAGTGATCCTAGATGGAGACTGATATCAATAAGCAAAGAACTAGACTTAAATTCATATAAAGTAGATACCAAAATTAAATGAGCAGAAGAACTAATAGGAAGAAATTCTGATATTCCTTGAATTGCAGAGAGAATTAAAACTTCTATAATATTTTGAAACATTATTTCTTCGTAACTTATAAAGTATTTATTTAAAACAATTCGATTTAAGCATAATAGCTATGCAATAATTAAAAACTTGTTTATTGGCGGTAATAATTTAAAAATTAAGGTCAATATATATGACCTATTTTATGCTTTATATACATAAATCAACGTATATTTTGCCCAAACTTAAATAATATTATGCCAGATAAAATGCTTAAATTTGTTAAAATAGGTCAACAAACTCCACCTAAAAGAGAAGTTGATAAGAGAAAGAAAGATTTTAACGAAATTTATGACGAGTATATCAATGAAAAAGCCAAAGAACAGTCAAGTAGATGTTCACAATGTGGAGTACCTTTTTGTCAAGTTCATTGTCCTCTAAGTAACAACATTCCAGATTGGTTAAAACTGACTGCCGAGGGACGATTAAAAGAGGCATATGAATTATCCCAAAGCACAAACAATATGCCTGAAGTGTGTGGCCGAATTTGCCCCCAAGATAGATTATGTGAGGGAAATTGTGTAATTGAACAGTCTGGTCATGGAACAGTAACTATTGGATCAGTAGAAAAATATATTACAGATAATGCTTGGGCTCAGGGTTGGGTAAAACCAATTAAGGTTACGAACGAGAAAAATCAAAGCGTAGGAATTATAGGAGCAGGTCCTGCTGGATTAGCTGCTGCAGAACAATTAAGAAAAAATGGTTATAAAATTACTGTCTACGATAGATATGATAGAGCAGGAGGATTATTAATTTATGGAATTCCAAATTTTAAATTAGAAAAAGAAGTTGTAGAGCGAAGAACAAAACTCTTAAAGGATGGAGGAATTGAATTTGTTCAAAATTTTGAAGTTGGTAAGGATGCAAGCCTAGACCAATTGAGAAAAAAACACGATGCAATTTTAATTGCTACAGGAGTTTATAAAGCAAGAGAAGTAAACTTACCTGGAAATGATCTTGATAATATTTTTCCTGCAATGGATTTTTTAACAGCATCTAATAAAAAAGGTCTAGGAGATCATGTTGATTTGTTTGATAAAGGAATTTTAAACGCAGAAGGTAAAGATGTTGTTGTAATCGGTGGAGGTGACACAGCAATGGATTGTGTAAGAACTTCTATAAGACAGAAGGCAAAATCTGTTAAATGTTTGTATAGAAGAGATAAAGAAAATATGCCAGGATCTGCTAGAGAAGTTGCAAATGCAGAAGAGGAAGGTGTTGAGTTTGTTTGGTTATCAAGTCCTAAAGGATTTAAAGGTACAAATAAAGTAGAAAAAATAATTGTAGATCAAATTAAATTAGGTGATCCAGACGAGACAGGAAGAAGAAAGCCACAAGTACAAGAAGGCTCAAGTTACGAAACAAATGTAGATATGGTTATCAAAGCACTAGGTTTTGATCCTGAGGATTTACCAAATTTATTTGATAGTAGTGAATTACAAGTAACAAAGTGGGGAACTATTAAAACAGATTTTGATACTATGGAAACAAATATAAAAGGGGTGTTTGCTGCTGGTGATATAGTTAGAGGAGCTTCATTAGTTGTTTGGGCGATAAAAGATGGAAGAGATGCAGCAGCTTCAATTAAAACTTATCTAGAGAGTAAATCTAAAGTGGAAAAAAGAGTGGCTTAATGGAAAATTATAAAAAGAACCTTCACCTTTTAAAAAAAAATAATGTTTACTCAGAAGACATGGAGCATGATGCTTGTGGTGTCGGCATAATTGCATCAACAGAAGGTAAAAAATCTCGTAAAGTTGTAGAGTATGGTATTGAAGCGTTAAAAGCAGTTTGGCATAGAGGCGCTGTAGATGCTGATGGGAAAACTGGTGATGGAGCTGGAATTCATGTTGAAATACCAAAAGATTTCTTCATTGAAAAGATAGAAGTGACAGGACACACACATGATAATTCTGAAATATGTGTGGGTATGATATTTCTGCCTCGGAATGATTACACAGCACAAGAAAGTTGCAAAACTATTGTTGAAAGTGAATTAACAAAAAATAATTTTAGTATCTATGGTTGGAGACAAGTTCCAGTTAATCCAAAAGTTTTAGGACAAAAAGCATTCCAAACAATGCCTGAAATTATCCAAGTATTGTTTAAACCTTATAATCCTGAACTAACAAATAAAGATTTAGAAAGAAAAATTTATGAAACTAGAAGAAAGATAGAAAACGAAGCTTTTAAAAAATCTTTAAATAATTTTTATATTTGTTCATTGAGTTCTAAGTCCATCATTTATAAGGGAATGTTTTTAGCTGAAGCTATCTCAGATTTCTACCTTGATTTAAAAGATGAAAGATTTGTTTCGAGGTTTGCTATTTTTCATCAAAGATTTTCAACAAACACAGCACCTAGCTGGAATTTAGCTCAACCCTTTAGAGCTATAGCGCATAATGGAGAAATCAATACTTATAGAGGAAATAAAAATTGGATGAAAGTTCATGAACAAGAGATGAATAGTCCCCTTTTTGATGATGTTGAAAACTTAAAACCTGTTATACAACAGGGAGCTTCAGACTCTGCTGCGTTAGACAATGTTTTTGAATTATTAAATATATCCGGTCAGCCCGCTCCTTTGGCGAAGCTTATGTTAGTTCCAGATGCATGGTCTAAAAAAAATAAAACTCTTCCGAAAGATCACCAACAATTATTTAATTTTTTAAACAGTACTATGGAGCCATGGGATGGACCGGCAGCTATTGCTGGAACTGATAATGAGTGGGTGATAGCTGCAAATGATAGAAATGGATTAAGACCTTTAAGATACGCAATTACAAAAGATAAATTATTATTTGCAGGTTCTGAAACAGGAATGATTGAATTAAACGAAAAAAGAATTTTGTCAAAGGGAAGATTGGGTCCTGGGGAAATAATTGGAGTTAGAATAGAAAAAGGAAAAGTATTTACTAACAAGCAAATAAAAGATAACTTAGCTAAAGAATATAAACACTTTAATTCACAAATTATCGACCTAGATGATGAGTTAACTATTTCAGATGAAAAAAATTCTTTTTCGGGAGATGATTTAAGAAGAAGGCAATATACTTTTGGAATAAGTTTAGAAGACCTTGAGCTCATACTCCATCCTATGGCAGAAGATGCTAAAGAAGCAACAGGATCTATGGGGGACGATACACCATTGGCTGTTTTGTCAGATAGGTATAGACCTTTGTATCATTTTTTTAGACAGAATTTTAGCCAAGTCACAAACCCGCCAATAGACTCTTTAAGAGAAAACAAGGTTATGAGTTTGAAAACAAGATTTGGAAATCTTGGAAATATTTTAAATTTTGATAATTTAACAAAACAAAATATTTATGTTTTAAATAGTCCAATATTATCAAATTCTCAGTTTGAAAAATTTATAAATTTTTTTGGCAATAATTCATTTATAATTGATTGCACTTTTTCTGATGAAGAAACTTTATTTGATTCAATTAAAAAAATTCAAAAAGAAGCTGAAATTGCAGTAAGACAGGGAGTTACTCAATTGATTTTAAGTGACAAAGAGCTTTCTAGCTCAAAACTTCCAATACCAATGCTTTTAGCAGTTGGATCAATTAATTCATTCCTTATTGAAAAAAAACTAAGAGGATATGTATCAATAAATGTTCAATCTGGAGAGGCTTTAGATACACACTCTTTCGCAACCTTAATAGGAGTTGGAGCAACTACCGTAAATCCATATTTAGCATTTGATAGCTTATTTCAGCGTCATGAAAAGAAATTATTTGGTAAATTTAGCTTTGATGAATGTGTGGAGAGATACATAAAATCAGTAAACGCAGGTCTATTAAAAATTATGTCTAAGATGGGTATTTCAGTTCTAAGTTCTTATAGAGGTGGATGTAACTTTGAAACCGTAGGTTTAAGTAGAACAATTGTTGCAGATTATTTTCCAGGAGTTGTCTCTAAAATTTCAGGTATTGGACTTACCGGTATAGAGAAAAAAATTCGAGAGATTCATAAAGAGGCATTTGAAAGTTCTCAAACTATTTTGCCGATAGGTGGTATATACAGATATCGTAAAAATGGTGAAACACATCAATATCAGGGAAAATTAATTCATTTACTTCAAAGCGCTGTTGGATCTAATTCCTATGATGCTTATAAAAGATATGCAGATGGTATTTATAGTTTACCACCAATAAATCTTAGAGATTTAATTGATTTTAGAGAAAAAAAATTAAGTGGACCAATAGACATTTCTGAGGTTGAGCCAATAGAAAATATTTTAAAAAGATTTGGAAGTGGGAGTATGTCTCATGGAGCTTTATCAAAAGAGGCACATGAAACTTTGGCAACTGGTATGAATCGGATCAAAGGCGCTTCATGTAGCGGTGAGGGTGGTGAGGACGCAAGTAGATTTAAAGTTTTAGATAATGGTGACAGCGCTAACTCTAGAGTTAAACAAATAGCTTCTGCAAGATTCGGAGTTACAGTTAATTATCTTAATAATTGTAATGAAATAGAAATTAAAATTGCGCAGGGTGCTAAGCCTGGTGAGGGAGGTCAGCTACCAGGTTTCAAAGTTACAGAGGAGATAGCTAAACTTAGACATTCAACACCTGGAGTAACTTTAATATCACCACCACCACATCATGATATTTATTCAATCGAAGATCTTGCACAACTAATTTACGATTTGAAACAGATAAATCCTAAAGCAAGAATTGGAGTTAAGCTTGTTGCTTCCTCTGGAGTAGGAACAATTGCAGCTGGTGTAGCTAAAGCAAAAGCAGATATAATATTAATTTCTGGACATAATGGTGGAACAGGAGCAACACCACAGACTAGTGTTAAGTATGTTGGAATACCATGGGAAATGGGTTTAACGGAAGCAAACCAGGTATTAACTTTAAATAATCTTAGACATAAAGTTACATTAAGAACGGACGGTGGAATTAAAACTGGAAGAGATGTAGTGATAGCTGCAATGATGGGTGCTGAAGAATATGGTGTTGCAACTACAGCATTAGTTGCAATGGGATGTATAATGGTAAGGCAGTGTCATTCAAATACATGCCCTGTAGGCGTTTGTACTCAAGATGAAAAGCTCAGAGAAAAATTTACAGGGACTGCAGAAAAAGTAGTTAATTTGTTCACATTTATAGCCAGAGAAGTAAGAGAAATATTAGCAAATTTAGGTTTTAAATCATTAAATGAAGTGATTGGTAGGACAGACTTGTTAAAACAGGTTAGTAAGGGTTCTCCAAATTTAGACGATTTAGATTTAAATCCTTTATTTGTTCAAGCTGATACTGGAAATAATCCAAGGTATTGTGAGGATCAAGAAATAAATAGTGTACCAGATACTCTTGACCAACAAATTTGGCCAGAAATTGAAAAAGCTTTAGATAATTCTGAAAAAATTGAAAAAGAATATCAAATAAAAAATACTAACAGGGCAGTAGGTACAAGAATTTCTCATCATTTGTATAAAAAATACGGTTATGAAAAACTTGATGAAAACTTTTTAGTTTTAAATTTTAAAGGATCAGCGGGTCAATCATTTGGTGCATTTTCTTCTAAAGGTTTAAAACTAGTATTAAAGGGAGACGCAAATGATTATGTTGGTAAAGGTTTGTCAGGAGCTACAATTTCAATAAAATTACCTGAAGAGAGCAATTTAGTTTCAAATGAGAATACAATTTTAGGAAATACTGTTCTTTACGGAGCTACTTCAGGAAAACTTTTTGCTGCTGGCCAAGCTGGTGAAAGATTTTCAGTTAGGAATTCTGGTGCAGTTACAGTAATTGAAGGATGCGATTCTAATGGATGTGAATATATGACGGGTGGAACTGTAGTAATTTTAGGAGATGTTGGTGATAATTTTGCAGCTGGTATGACAGGTGGAATGGCCTTTATATATGACAAATCTCAACAATTTGAAAAGAAAGTAAATCCAGAGTCAGTAGTTTGGCAAAATGTAGAGACAAATTATTGGAAAGAATATTTGAAAAATTTAGTCAGTGAGCACTTTAAAGAAACTGAGTCTGAATTATCGAAAAAAATAATTGAAAACTTTGATGATGAAGTAAATAATTTTGTTCAGGTGTGTCCTAAAGAAATGTTGGATAAATTAAAAAATCCAATTACTTTAAAAAAAAATATAAAAAAAGTTAGTTAAATTAATAATTTAAGCTCTCTTAAAATTATATTTAACCATTTTTTATTTGATAAACTGTGATCACCTTTTTTTATAATATTTAATTTTTTATTAGCTTTTGGAAATAATCTTAGAACTTTTCTTGAATATGAGACAGGAACTACCTCATCTTTTTCACCATGTACCATTGTTACTTTAAATTTTGAATTAATTTTCTTATTTAAGACTTTGTTTTTTCTTCCATCTTTTATTAATTGTAGAGTAATTGGATATTCATAATTGCCATGTTTTAATTGATAAATACCTTTACGTATTGTCTCTTCTTTCATTTTTTTAGTAAATTTTTTCCACATTAAATTTTCTAAAAATTCAGGAGCAGCCCCAATTCCTAAAAATCCTTTAATCTGTTTTTTAAAAATTTTGAATTGATTGAGCGAAATCCATGCACCCATGCTTGATCCAATTAATACAAATTCTTTTTTTTTTACGTATTTTTTTATTAAAATTGACGTTTCTTTACTCCATTTTGAAATATTTCCATTTACAAATTTTCCGGAAGATTTCCCATGACCTGAGTATTCTAGTGCTAAAAAACTTATTTTATTTTTTTTAGCAAATTTCAAAAATGCATTTGGTTTTTTTCCTTCAAGATCTGACATAAAGCCATGCAAAAAAACTATAAAAGAACTATTTTTAAAAATTTTGGAAATATGTCTAATTCTCTTTGTATTTGATATTTGATGAAATCTGAAATTTGCCATAATCATTTATAAGTTTTGTCTATTAATATATAATCATATCAAATGTCATCTGATTTAAAAGTTTTACAAGTAATTCCAAAATTAGGATATGGAGGAGCTGAAACAGGCTGTTATGATATTGCGCATTATTTACCAGAAAATAATTGTAAATCATTTATTGTAACAAGTGGTGGTGAATTACTTAAATTTGTAGATAGAAAAAAAGTTAAAATATTTAGACTTCCAGTGCAAAGCAAGAATCCACTACTAATTTTAATTAACGCTTTTATCTTAATTGGAATAATTTTGGTTTATAATATTTCTCTTGTTCATGCAAGAAGTAGAGCACCTGCTTGGTCATGTTTGTTAGCAACAAAAATCACAGGACGAAAATTTGTAACTACATTTCATGGAACATACAATTTTAAGAGTAATATAAAAAAAATTTATAATTCAGTAATGACTAGAGCAGATTTAATAATTGCAGGATCTAATTTTATTTTTTCTCATATTAAAAAAAATTATTCAAAATATTTAAATGAGAAAAAAAAATTAATGGTTATTTTTAGAGGAATAAACATCGACTACTTTGACCCAACAACCAAAATTGAAATTGATGAAAAAAAATTATTAAAAAAATGGGAAATTGAAAAAGATAAAAAAATTATACTTTTACCTGGTAGATTAACTTCCTGGAAAGGACAGGAAGTTTTTATAGAGGCAATTAATTTAGTGAATATAGAAATGGGTTATGAAGCATTTTATGCTGTCATTCTAGGCAGTGATCAAGGTAGAGATTTATATAAGAAAAAATTAATAAGACTTTCAGAACAATATAGATTGTCTAAACAAATAAGATTTATAGATCATTGCAAGGACATGGCATTAGCTTATAAAGTTTCTGATATTATTGTTTCAGCCTCAACGGAACCAGAGGCTTTTGGTAGAGTTGCTGTCGAGGCACAATCGATGGAAAAACCAATTATAGCAAGTAACATTGGAGGTTCTAATGAAACAATAATTGATGAAAAAACTGGTTTTTTATACGAAGCAGGAAATGCTAAATCATTAAGTAATAAAATATTAAGAACTCTTAACATGGATGAAAGTCTATTAAAATCAATTGGTAATGAGGGAAGAAAAAATATAGTTCAAAAATTTAATGTTGAAAAAATGTGCTTTTCTACTTATTCAGAGTATAAGAGATTATTAAATTAAATGCCGATAATAACACTACCTGACGGAAACAATATTGATTTTCCTAATAAAGTTACTGGACTGGAAGTAGCTGAAAAAATTAGTAAATCATTAGCTAAACAAGCCATGGTAATAAGTGTTGATGGTAAGCTTAAAGATCTTGATTTTCTAATTGAAAATGACTGTTCTGTAAAAATTTTTACTTCAAAAAATCCTGAGGGCTTGGAAACTATAAGGCATGACACAGCTCATATTTTAGCTATGGCTGTTCAAGAATTGTTTCCTGGCACCCAAGTTACAATTGGACCTGTGATAGAAAATGGATTTTATTACGACTTTGCTAGAAAAGAACCATTCACAGAGGATGATCTAGTAAAAATTGAAAATAAAATGAAAGAGATTGTTGATAGAAATGAAATAACAAAAAGAGAAGTTTGGGATAGAAACAAAGCAATTAGCCATTTTAAAAAAAAAGGAGAAATTTATAAAGCTGAGTTGATTGAAGCGATACCTGAAAACGAAGATGTATCAAT
>CACEJN010000010.1 GCA_902559935.1 uncultured Pelagibacteraceae bacterium
TATTTCCGCTGCATTACTCACCTGGGATACCTTTAAGAGTCAATGTTAAAAAACCAAAAAAAGATGAGGCTTATTTATTGATAAAAAAAAGAAAATCAAAATTAAAAAACTATTATTATTTATCCAAAGTAAAAAATATGAAGGAGGCCGCAAAGAATTTATATTCAACTTTAAGAAAAATTAAAAATGATGGTTTTAAAAAGATTGCAGTTGAAACGATACCAAACAAAGGTCTTGGCAAAACAATTAACGATAGATTAAAGAGAGCCTCTAAATATTAATGACAAATTCTATTGAAGTAATCAATCTATCAAAAAAATATAAAGATAAAGAAGCGGTAACTAATATAAATTTTAAAATTAATGAAAATGAAATGGTTGGTTTATTGGGACCTAATGGATGTGGAAAAACTACAACAATTGGAATGATTTTAGGATTATTAAAACCGAGTAGTGGTGAGGTTTTAATCAACGGAGAGAATATTGAAAAAAATAAAATCTCGCTTCTTCATAAAATGAATTTTATTTCACCATATATTGAATTGCCTAAAAAACTTAAAGTTAAACAAAATTTAATTGTTTATGGAAAATTATATAACATTCAAAATTTAAATGACCGAATAGACCACCTTGCAAATAAACTTAGATTAAAAGACCTTTTAAACAAAATTACAGGAGAACTTTCTTCCGGACAAAAAAATAGAGTGAGTCTTGCTAAAGCTTTAATAAATGATCCAACGGTACTTTTGTTGGATGAACCCACTGCCTCATTAGATCCTGAAACTGGTGATTTTGTAAGATCGTTTTTAGAAGATTACAAAAAGGAAAAAAAAATATCAGTTTTGCTTGCCTCCCATAATATGGAAGAAGTAAAAAGATTATGTAGTTCTGTTTTAATGATGAAAGATGGTTTAATAGTGGATAGAGGAACTCCTGAAGAGCTAATAACAAAATATGGAAGAAGAAATTTAGAGGAAGTATTTTTAGAAATTGCGAGAAAATAAAAATGAATTTAATTAGAATTTATGGTCTTTTTTTAAGACACTTTTATTTAATAACTAGATCATTTCCAAGAATATTAGATTTAATTTATTGGCCTTCAATTCAAATTACTCTTTGGGGATTTATTTCTAATTTTTTTGCAGCTCATAGCTCTTATTACAGTGGTGCAGTAGGAGTAATTCTTTCATGTGCAATTCTTTATGATTTTTTATTTAGAACTAGTATTGGCTTTAATATGTTGTTTTTGGAGGAAATTTGGAGCAGAAATTTTACAAATCTATTTATTGCACCAATGAAAATTAGTGAGATAATTGTCTCTCTAGTTTTTACTGCTTTAATAAGAGCATTAATTGGTTTGATCCCAGCTATACTATTAACTTCTCCTTTGTTTGGTATATCTTTGCTAAAACTTGGTCTTCCTTTAGCATTTCTTTTCTTGAGTCTATATTTATTTGGAATAACACTTGGTCTTTTTGTTTCAGCAGGATTGTTAAGATTTGGACCATCTTTTGAGAATATTGCATGGTCTACCATGTTTTTATTGGCACCTTTCGGCTGTATTTACTATCCAGTTGAAACACTCCCAGGAATCTTCCAATCAATCGCTTTCGCACTTCCATTAGTTTATATTTTTGAAGAGACTAGAAATATCTTGGTCAATGGAATGGTAAATTATGAAAATATCATTAATGCAATCTATCTGAACGGGTTTTATTTAATTTTGTCTATATTTGTATTTTATTACTCTTTCGACAAAGCAAGAGATAAAGGAACTTTAATAAATATAGGTGAATAAATTGGTGCGCCTGCTAGGAGTCGAACCCAGAACCTCCTGATCCGAAGTCAGGCGCTCTATCCAGTTGAGCTACAAGCGCATATAGTATTAATATTATATTTTATGGAAAAAAACATTAATTTTATAGTCAAAGAGGATGAGAAGAATTTAAGGGTTGATGTATTAATTAACAAAAGAGAGGAATTAATTAGTAGAACTAGAATTAAAAATTTAATTTTAAAAGAAAAATTAACACTAAATAATGAAATAATTAAAAGTCCATCAAAAAAAGTTTCAATTGGTGATACTATAAACCTTAAGATTCCAGAGCCTGAAGTAGCATCGCTTAAACCTTACGAATTTAAATTAGAAATAATATACGAAGATGATGATCTATTGGTAATTAATAAACCTGCCGGAATAATCATGCATCCTGGAGCTGGAAATTATGATAAAACAATTGTTAATGCATTGATGCATTATGATAAGGATTCTTTATCAAATATAGGTGACGAGTTAAGACCTGGTATTGTTCATAGAATTGATAAAAACACATCTGGTTTAGTTGTAATTGCAAAAAACAATGAAACTCATGAAAATTTATCAAAACAATTTAGTGATCATACAATTATAAGAGAGTACCAACTTTTAATATGGGGAAAATTAAGACCCTCCTCAGGAAGAATTGAAACATTTATAACTCGTAGTTCAAAAAATAGACAACTAATGGAAGTTAGTAGTTCTAAAGGTAAGAAAGCTATAACAAATTATAAAACACTTGAAATTTTTGAAAATCAAAAAACACCAACTCTTAGTTTGGTTGAATGTAAATTAGAAACAGGAAGAACACATCAGATAAGAGTTCATATGAACTTTAAAGGTAATAGTCTAGTTGGAGATGACAAATATAAAAAAAAATATAAAAAATTAAAAAATATTGATTTAGATATCCAAAACTCAATTACTAAATTAAATAGGCAATTCCTGCATGCAAAAACTTTAGGATTTATACATCCACGTACTAAGAAAGAGATGACTTTTTCCTCACTTTTGCCACAAGATCTAAATAATATTCTAAAAATGCTTAGAAATACTGAAGAATAAATTATTGAAAATTAGGTATAATTAATTAAATAAACACTGCTATGAGCACAACAATGAGCAACAATCTACCAACCCTTTCTAATGAGGGTGGACTTTCTGCATATTTAGAGCAGATTAAAAAATTTCCGATGTTGGCTGCAGAAGAGGAATATATGCTAGCAAAAAACTGGAAAACGACTGGTAATATTAAAGCTGCAGAAAAACTAGTCACCAGTCACTTAAGATTAGTTGCAAAGATTGCTATGGGCTACAAAGGATATGGTTTGCCTATTAATGAAATGATTTCAGAGGGAAATGTAGGTCTTATGCAAGCTGTTAAGAAATTTGAACCAGAAAAAGGTTTTAGATTGGCAACTTATGCAATGTGGTGGATTAAGGCTTCTATTCAAGAATATATTTTAAGATCTTGGAGTCTTGTCAAAATTGGAACTACTACTGCTCAAAAAAAATTATTTTTTAATCTAAAGAAAATTAAAAATCAAATTTCTCCGGAAACTGAAGGTGACTTAAGAGATGAACACGTTGATCATATAGCTAATAAGCTTGATGTAAGTAAAGAAGAAGTCGTTTCAATGAATAGAAGACTTTCTGGAAAGGAGTTCTCGCTAAATGCTCAAGTTGGGGAAGATGGCGATGAATGGCAAGACTGGTTGGTTGATAAAGAACTTGATCATGACTTAAAATTTGCTCACCACGAGGAAATGGAACAAAGAAAAGATTTATTAAAAGACTCTATTAAAGTTCTTAACGATAGAGAAAGAGAAATTTTATACTCAAGAAGACTAAATGATGACCCAACTACACTAGAAGATTTAAGTAAAAAATATAAAATTAGTAGAGAAAGAGTTAGACAAATAGAAAATAAAGCATTTGAAAAACTCCAAAAGCACATGCTTCTATTAGCTAAATCAAAAAATCTTTTACCCGCAAACTAAGCTTCAAAAGGGTTTTCAATTAAAATAGTATCATCTCTTTCTGGACTAGTTGAGATACTTGATACTTTTGCACCAATAAAATCTTCAACAGCAAAAATATATTTTTTTGCATTTTCAGGTAATGAGTCCAAATTTTTAACTCCATTTGTAGAAACTTTCCAACCTGTAAAAGTTTCATAAATTGGTTTTATTTTTATTTGATCTTCTACAGCAGCAGGTAAATAATCTAATCTTTTACCATCAAGCTCATAAGCAACACACATTTTAATTTCATCTAATTCATCTAGTACATCTAATTTCGTTAAAGCAATACCATCAATCCCTGATACTTTAATAGTTTGCCTTACCAAAACACCATCAAACCATCCGCATCTTCTTTTTCTACTTGTAACAGTTCCAAATTCTTTTCCACGTGTTCCTAAAAGTTCACCAACATCATCTGTTAACTCTGTAGGAAAAGGACCTTCTCCAACTCTTGTTGTATAAGCTTTTGTAATTCCAAGAACATAATTAATCGAATTAGGGCCGCAACCAGTGCCTGTAGCTGCACTTGAGGCAACAGTATTAGATGAAGTTACAAAAGGATAAGTTCCATGATCTACATCAAGTAAAATACCTTGGGCTCCTTCGAATAAAATTCTCTTTTTTTGTTTTTTAAATTGATCAATCTTTAGCCAAACTGGCTGAGAAAATTCTAATATTTTGGGTGCTATTTTAAGCAAATCAGATTTAAGCTGATCTTTTTCAAAAATTTTTTTTCCTAAGCCTTTTCTAATTGCATTATGATGAACTAGCACAGAGTCGAGTCTTTGATCTAAATTTTTTTCAGATCTTAGATCCATAACTCTTATAGATCTCCTTCCAACTTTATCTTCATATGCTGGTCCAATTCCACGTCTTGTAGTACCTATTTTGCTTTTTCCTGCTGCATCCTCTCTAATCTCATCCATTTCTCTATGAAAAGGCAAAATTAAATTTGCGGACTCCGAAATAATAAAATTATTTACATTTACTTCTACACCTTTAGATTTTATTTCTTCTATTTCCTCTAATAAAGCCCATGGATCTACGACAACTCCGTTGCCAATAATTGATATTTTGCCTTTTCTAACTATTCCAGATGGCAATAATCTCAATTTATAAGTAACACCATCAATCACTAAAGTATGACCAGCATTGTGGCCTCCTTGGAATCTTATTACAACATCAGCCTGCTCAGATAACCAATCAACAATTTTTCCTTTACCTTCGTCACCCCATTGAGATCCAACAACGACTATATTTTTCATTATTTAAATTTTCTGTTAACTTTTAAGGAAGTGAGATGGTTAATTGGGCCATGACCTTTTCCATATTTCGGGTTTGATTTAATTGCAGAATTTACATACTTAATTCCTAGCTCACAAGATTTCTTTACTGTTTTTCCACATGATAAAAAAGTTGTAACTGAGCTAGATAATGTACAACCTGTACCATGGGTATTCTTTGATTTGTGACGCTCGCTTTTGAAGATCTTTATGTCTTTTTTGTTTATTAAAATATCTATTACATTTTTATGTTTTAAATGACCACCTTTTATAAGTACATTTTTGGCTCCTAATCCCATAAGTTTATTAGCAGCAAAAATCATATCCTCTTTTGTTATAATTGTTGTTTTAGTCAAAATTTCTGCCTCTGGGATATTGGGGGTAATAAGTGATACTTTTTTAATTAATTTTAATTTTAATAATTGAATAGCTTTAGTATCTATAAGTTTAGCCCCTCCTTTAGCAACCATAACTGGATCTAATACAATTTTTTTAACTTTAATTACATCCAGAGCTTTCATTACCATTCTAATAACCTCTGAAGAATGTAGCATACCAATTTTTATTGCATCAGGTCTTATATCTTTACAACTATAAATAATTTGATTAAAAATTTCTTTTGGATTAATTCCAACAATTGATTTTACACCTGTGGTATTTTGAGAAGTAACTGCTGTTATTGCTGTCATTGCATAAGAACCTAGAACAGTAACGGTTTTTATATCAGCTTGAATACCTGCTCCACCAGATGAATCAGATCCTGCAATAATTAAAATTTTGGACTTTGGTTTCAATTTATTTAATTTTTTTTGTAATCATATTTACACATTTGTATAAAAGAGCTTTATTTTCACTTTCTCCCATTACTCTTATTTTAGACTCTGTTCCTGATTTTCTTACTAAAATTCTTCCATTACCTTTGATTAATTTATCTGCATTTTTTATAATTTTTTTTATCTCTGGTTTATTAATTATATTTTTATCTTTAACTTCGATATTTTCTAAAAGCTGAGGTGTTTTGTTAAATTGATCAAAAAATTCACTTGCCTTTTTTCCTTTTCTTAAAGCAAAAAGAGCTTCTAAAGCTACTAGCAAACCATCTCCTGTAGTTGCAAATTTACCTAAAATAATATGGCCCGATTGTTCACCACCTAAATTAAAATTATATTTCTGCATTTTTTCTTTAACATATCTATCTCCAACATTTGCCCTTAGAAATTTTATTCCTTTTGATTTAAAATATTTTTCTAACCCATAATTTGACATTAATGTTCCAACAACTCCCCCTTTTAACATTTTTTTATTTTTCCATCTTGTTGCTAAAGCAGCTATAATTTGATCTCCATCTATTATATTGCTTTTTTCATCACACATTATAATTCTATCAGCATCCCCGTCTAAAGATATTCCAATATGTGCTTTATATTTTTTTACAGCAGATCTGATTTTTCTTGGAAAAGTTGATCCACATTTTTTATTAATGTTTAAACCATTTGGTTTAATTCCTATTGCTATAACTTTAGCTCCTAATGATTTCAATAATTCAGGACCTGCCTTATAACCAGCACCATTTGCACAATCGATTACTATTCTTAGTCCTCTTAAATTGAACTCTTTAGTGAAATTTTTTTTTAATATTTTAATATATTTTTTGGTACCTGTTTCTAATCTTTTAACTCTTCCTAATTTTTCAGAATGTGAAAGGTTTTTTGAGATTTTCTTATCTATAAGTCCCTCTATTTTTTTTTCTATTTTGTCTGATAATTTCATTCCATCAGGACCAAACAATTTTAAACCATTGTCAAAATGTGGATTGTGAGAGGCAGTAATCATTATACCCATATTGGCTTTCATTTCTTTTGTTAGCATGGCCAACCCATTAGTTGGTAAGGGTCCTAGAGTATAAACATGCATCCCAGCTGAAGCCAAACCTGAAACAAGAGCTGGCTCAAGTGTATATCCTGACAATCTCGTATCTTTTGCAATTATTGCTGTTTGTTTTCTTTTTTTTTGAGATTTAAAGTATGTTCCGCTAGCAAGTCCAAATTTAAAGAACATATCTCCATTTATATATTCACTATTAACTGCTCCTCGTATTCCATCTGTCCCAAAATATTTTTTTGTCATGAATTTTTGACTATCTCGTTAAAAACTTTAATTCCTTGCTTAACTTCATTAACATCATGAATTCTTAAAATCTGAATTCCTTGCATTAAAAGATATATTGAAGAGGCCATAGTTCCACCGATCCTTGTTTTGCTATCATTTTTTTTTGATATATCTTTAATAAATCTTTTTCTTGAATTCCCTACCAGTATAGGAAAACCCAATGAATGAAAAATAGAAACACCTCTTATAAGACTCATATTATGTTTCAAATTTTTTCCAAATCCAATTCCAGGATCTAAAATTATATTATTGTGTTTAATACCTTTGGACCTTATTAGCTTAATCTTATCTTCAAAATAATCATAAATATCTAATAATTCATTTTTATATTTCGCCTTCTTTTGCATATTTTCTGGTATCCCAACTGAATGCTGTATTACAAATGGAATTTTATAATTTTTTAAAATATTTATTGTTTTGGGATCATAACTTAACCCTGAAACATCATTAATCAGTTTAACTCCCATCCTAATACCATTTTCCATAATTCTAGACTTTCTTGTGTCTAAAGATATTGGTATTTTTTTTACAATTAATTTTAATATCTTATTAATTCTATTCCATTCTTGCTTTTCATTAACAGGCTTCGATCCTGGTCTTGTAGATTCTCCACCAACATCTATTATAGATGCACCACTTTTGTACAAACTAATAGCATGAGTAATACCCTTATTTTTTTCATTAAATTTTCCTCCATCTGAAAAACTGTCAGGTGTAAGATTTAATACTCCTAAAATATTTGGAATTTTTTTAAAATTAAAATTAGAAAAGTTTTTTTTTTTTGAATTTATTTTTTTAATATCAGCATTAATTTTTTTTTTTAAATTATTTGGTAATTTCTTGAGTTGATTTATAGAAATTTTTCTGATCTTTTTTCTTGTAATAATCTCAACATGGTCAAAAGATATTTCTTTAATCTGATGTAACGGGATAGTTTTTTTTTTATTTACTAAAATTTTAGAGTGATTACCATAGTAGAAATTACACGCTCTTGTGTAATATCTTTGCATTATTTATTAATGAACAATTTTAGGTTTCAAACCCATAGCACCCAAAGCTGAGTCTTGATCATCTTTTGTTTCTGGATTATCTAAAACTTTATCTTTAGGATATAAATTTTTATTAATTATATTCTCTATTTCTTCACCAGTTAATGTTTCATATGTTATTAGAGCTTTGGCAATTTTATGCAGGTCATCTATTTTTTCTGTCAAAATTTTCTTCGCTTGGTTATATCCTTCATCAACAAGTTTTCTTATTTCTTTATCAATTTTTTGAGCAACTTCCTCTGAAACAGATTGAGTTTGAGTAACCGATCTTCCTAAAAATACTTCTTCTTGATTTTCTCCGTACTCTACAGGGCCCATTTCCTCACTCATACCATATTTTGTCACCATGGCTCTTGCAAGTTGTGTAGCTTGATTAATATCTGAACCACTTCCACCACCTGCACCTGTAGATATGTTGTCTTTTCCAAAAATTAATTCCTCAGCAACTCTACCTCCAAAACAAACTGCCAATCTTGCTTTTAAATATTTTATTGAGTAACCATGTTTATCCCTCTCTGGTAAATTCATTACCATTCCAAGAGCTCTACCTCTTGGTATAATAGTTGCTTTATGTATTGGGTCGTAGCTTGGCATATTGAATGATACTAAAGCATGACCTCCTTCATGGTATGCCGTAAGTTTTTTTTCATCTTCAGTCATAACCATTGAACGTCTTTCAGCACCCATCATTACTTTATCTTTGGCTTCTTCAAATTCTAATAATGTTACAATTCTTTTATTTTTTCTTGCTGCTAACAAAGCTGCTTCATTAACCAGATTTGCGAGATCAGCTCCTGAAAAACCTGGTGTACCTCTTGCTATTGTTCTTAAATTGACATCTGGTGCCATTTTTATTTTTTTCACATGAACTTTTAAAATTTTTTCTCTTCCAATAATATCTGGATTTGAAACCACTACCTGTCTATCAAATCTTCCTGGTCGCAACAAAGCTGGATCAAGCACATCTGGTCTGTTTGTTGCGGCAATAATAATAACACCTTCGTTAGTGTCAAAACCATCCATTTCAACTAATAACTGATTTAATGTTTGTTCTCTTTCATCATTTCCACCACCTAAACCAGCTCCTCTACTTCTTCCAACAGCATCAATTTCATCAATAAAAATTATACAAGGTGAATTTTTTTTACCCTGTTCAAACATATCTCTAACTCTAGATGCCCCTACACCAACGAACATCTCTACAAAATCAGAACCTGAAATTGTGAAGAACGGAACGCCCGCTTCACCTGCAATTGCTCTAGCCAACAAGGTCTTACCAGTTCCTGGAGGACCAACAAGCAAAGCACCTCTTGGAATTTTTCCACCTAACCTACTAAATTTTTTTGGATCTTTTAAAAATTCTACTATTTCTTCTACTTCCTCTTTAGCTTCCTCTACACCAGCAACATCATTGAACGTAACTTTGCCTTTGAGTTCGTTCATCATTTTTGCTTTTGATTTCCCAAATCCCATCGCTCCACCTTTTCCACCTTGCATTTGTCTCATAAAGAAAATCCATACTGCGATCAATAATAACATAGGGAACCATGAAAGAAGGACGCCAAACAATGAAGGCATTTTTTCCTCTAGAGGTGCTGCTGAAATGCTTACACCTTTCTCCGATAATTTTTCTATTAGATTTGGATCATTAGGAGCATAGGTTGAAAAAGAATTTCCATTTGAATAAACACCTTTAATGTTATTTCCTTGGATCTCAACTTTTAGAACCTCACCGTTTTCAACTGAATTTAAAAAATCTGAAAATATTATTTGATTTCCACCTCTGATATTAGACTGAGGATTTTTAAACATATTATAAAGACCTATAGTTAAAAAAACTATAATTCCCCACATTGCTAGATTTTTTAAGTTCATGAGTTTAAAATAAGAATTATTATGAAATTAACAAGTGACAAAATATCAGTTATTTCATCAACTTTAACGCTCTTTTGATACTATAACGGAGTTATTTACCTTTTTTATAACACAGTTTCCTAAAGTGGTCATGAATGAGTTATCATTTTTAATTCGATAAATTAAATTATCAATTTTTTTTCCTCTTACTGGGTAGTATTTTTTACCAACAGCTTTTAACACTTCTGTTATAGACCTGAAAACTACTTCCTCTGGTTGAAGAAAAAAATTTTTATTCAAAATAACAAACCTATTAATATTTGTAATTGTTGAATTGTCTTTTAAATTTTTTTCTACAAAGTATTTAATTGACTCGTTTGCAAATTTTAAATTTTTAATCGTTAGATTAAATTTATCATTATCCAATCCTTCTAATTCCAAGTTTTTTATAAAATTTCTAATTTTTACTCTTTTAAATTCATCATTTTTATTAGAGGGATCTTCAACATAATTTTGAAAAACTTTTTTGGAAATATGTTCTAAATTTTTTTTAGAAAATTTTAACAGAGGTCTTATCAAATTAGTATTTTGTAGGTTGGTTCTTTGATCAAATGACACCATGCCATTTAAACCACTGCCTCTTAAAATTCTAATAAAAAAATTCTCTATTAAATCATCCTTATGATGACCTAATAAAATATTATTTATTTTTAATTTTTTTGCCTTGTTTATCATCAGTGCATATCTTTTATTTCTTGCAATAGATTGGATGTTGCTTTTTGGTTTTTTTCCAACCCAGGTTAAAATCTCAAGATTAGTAGACAATTTTTTTAGAAGCAATTTTACAATTTTTGCCTCTTTTGTTGAATTATTTCTAAGTTTATGATCAACATGAAAATATTTTACTTTTAGATGTTTTTTAATTGAATAAATTTTTGATAAAAAACATAAAGCTAGACTGTCTGATCCACCAGAAACCGCAACTATAAAATCCTCGTTTAGTTTGAGATTTTTTTCAAATTTTTTATAAATTTTAGAAGTTTGTTTATCTTTTAATTGATTTAATAAAAACTTATGAGTCTTGTTTGATGCATTCAAATTTTTTGGACTCATATTTTGCTTTTTGTATTACAGACTGATTTGCATTAGGATATTGTAATTCTACACCATTTATCATTTTACATCCTTGGTCTTTTTCACCAATTTGAACCATTGATACTCCAAGTTTCAATAGATTAATTGGAGCTTTTTTTCCTTTAGGATATTTTTGGTAACCCTCTAAATAAGCAGAAGCTGCATCAGTATATAATTGTCTTATTCTGAATGTTTCTGCATACCAGTATTGTGCACTACCCGCTAACTCATGATCAGGGTTAGATAGAACAAATTCTCTAAAAGCTCTTTCCGCTGTACTGTAGTCTCCAACTTTTAAAAAACTTGTTGCAAATTCATATTGCTTCACTGGATTTAAATCTTGAGGAAGTATTTTTTCTTCAGACTGAAAAGTTTCTGTTACAATTGAAGCTGTAGTATCTACAGATTGAATTTGTTGTGAAGTTTCGTTTGTCTCTGTATCTTTATATGAAATTGTTCCTAAATCTTGGGGCTGTGAACTACCAGGTAAAACTTTTTGTTCATCAGTCTTTGGTTTTGAACTTAATTGATTTTCTACGCTACTTATATTTCCAGAGCTAATGTTTGTCTCTATATCTTGAAATCTTATTTGGTTATCTGCTTGAATTTTTGAAACACGGGTGGATAACTTATCTAACTTAAAATTTATTTCCTCAAATTTATTAGTGAGTTCTCTAAACTGTTCCTCAACTTCAGATAATTTTAATAAATGTCTAGTTAAAACATCTTCTGAATTTTGATCCAAATCTGAAACTGAAATATCATTAGTACTTGCTTTCACTTCTATAGATCCAGAATAAACTGCTCTTTCAAGAGTTTTAAGATCATTTTTTATTATTTCTAATGTTTCATAAATATTATGGTTATCTGCAAAAGAAATATTAATAAATATTAAATTTAAGATTAAAAATAACTTTAAAAGTACTAATTTAAATATGGGCATAATTTAAATTAGATTTATGATTATAAAAATGGCAAAAAAAAGACCCTAAAACCTTTAATGGGTTTAGGGTCTTAAATTTTAAATAATTAATTTGCTTTAACAGTTACTGATCTTCTGTTTTTTGACCAAGCTAATGGGTTTGAACCAGAGTCAACTGGTCTCTCCTTACCATAACTTAATACTGTAATTCTGTCAGAAGATATTCCGTAAGTCATTAAATAGTCTTTAGCTGCATTTGCCCTTCTTTCACCAAGAGCCAAGTTATATTCTCTTGTTCCTCTTTCGTCAGCATGACCTTCAAGAACTACGTTTATGTTTGGATTCTTTCTTAACCAAGCTGCTTGGGCTCTTAAAGTTTCTCTTGATGCAGTTGTTAATATCGACTCATTTGTTGCAAAGAAAACTCTGTCTGGAACACCATCAGCTAAATATTCAACTGTGTCTGTTCCTGTGTAAACATCACCTTGCATTTGACCTTGAACGTCTGTTGCTACTTCTTTTTTAGTTGCACATGCAGATAGCACTAGGCAAGCTGTTAATACTAAAAGTGTGTTTTTTAAAATTTTGTTTAATCTCATTAAATCGCTCCTTGCTGCTAATTTCAATTTCTTAACTTTTTCACAACTAAATAGAGGTTTCAAGTGTAAAAATCAAGAAATTTACAAAAATTAATCTTTAATTACTTAATAAAGATGACCATGATGGGTCTGAAGCATCTGTTGGTGTCTTTATTTGCCGTTCATTATAACCCGTTAAATCTATAGACCACAATTTTGCCGAAAAACCTTCTCCTTTGGAGTTAGTTTTTGTCTCTCTATAAAATATTAACACCCTTCCATTTGGAGACCAAGAAGGTGCTTCTTGATAGTAGTTTTCAGTTAACAATCTTTCACCACTACCATCGGTTCTCATTACGCCTATATAAAATTTTCCTTTATGTAATTTTGTAAATGCAATTAAATCTCCTCTCGGAGACCATACAGGTGTTCCATATAAACCGTTACCAAAAGAAATTCTTTTTACATCACTTCCATCATTCTTCATCACATAAATTTGCTGATAACCACTTCTATCAGAATTAAATGTAATATATTTTCCATCAGGTGAATAAGATGGGGAAGTGTCAATTGATGGATGATTGGTAATTTTTTCAACAATTCTATTTTCTAAATCCATAGTGTAAATATCTGATTTTCCATCTTTAGCAAAACTCATAATTATTTTTTTACCATCAGGTGAAAAACGTGGTGCAAATGTCATTCCAGGAAAATCTCCAACTACCTCTTGTGTCCCAGTTTCTATATCTAATAAATAAACCCTTGGCATATTTTTAAAGTAAGATAAATAGGTTACCATTTGGCTTGCTGGATTAAATCGTGGAGTTAAAACTAACTCATTCCCTAATGTCAAAAATTTATTATTAGCTCCATCTTGATCCATGATTGCTAATTTTTTTATTCTCTGTGTTTTTGGTCCTTCTTCTGAGACATAAATTATTCTTGTATCAAAATAACCTTTTTCTCCTGTCAGCCTTTCATAAACTTTATCAGAAATAATATGGCCTACTCTTCTCCAATTGTTCGGGACTGTGGTAAAAGCTAAAGCCATCATTTCTTTGGCCGCTAAAACGTCCCATAATCTAAACTCAACTCTTAATTTATCCTCAATATAATTTACTTTGCCAGTAATAAGTGCTTGAGCTTTAATTAAATTCCAATCTTCAAATCTTGGTTTTAAATTTGCAATATCAGGAGCTTGTAAAAAAGCCTTTTTATCAAGAGGGTTAAATAACCCTGAGGTCCTCAAATTGTTCTCAACAATATTTGATATTTCAGAACCAATATTTTCTTTTTTAAGTATTTTTTCAAAACCTTTTCTAGACTCTTCATCAATTGACAAGGGGGAAACTGCTAATGGAAGTGGATTTAAATTTCCCCGAGTTATATCAACTTCTATTAAAGCATTTGCGTTGATAGGTATTAATATAAATAATAAAATTAAAATTTTTTTTGTCATTTAAATATACTACCCTTCTAACATCTCTCTTGCATCAAAATTTAATTGTAATTCTTTCCATCTTTCATATCCAGTCGTCGGAACTCTTAATGGTTGGCATAACTTGACAGCTCTCAAAGCACTTTCTGCTAAAACCTTATAAAAACCTTGGCCTGGTTTATTCATTCTTGCATGATCTAAAATTTCTGTTTTAGATACTGTTCCATCGGGTTTTAATTTTAACTTTATTCTTACCAATAAATTTTCATTGTATGGTAATCCTAATGGAATACTCCAACACCCAAATATTTGTGCCTTAAGAGCATCCTCTTCGCTAAGTGTAAGACCTGTATTTTCAACATTTCTTTCTTGATCTTGAGTAATGTCGTCATTTGTTTTTAAAACTTCTGCGCTGTCTTCTTTTGATTTATCAATTAAAGCAGCAATATTATTTGGATCAAATAAATCTTTTTTTTCAAATTCTGATACCTGTTTAACTTCATCATCTACTTTTTCAGGATTTTGTTTTTTTTCCTCTTTTGTCTCAACCTTTTTTAAAGTTTTATCTGGAAGTGGAATTGCTTCAGGTGTTTCATTCTCTATTTTTTTATTATTTTGATCAGGAGCCAGAACAGTTTTAGTTTTAGTTTTTTCTACTTTTTTTGGTGGAGCTTGTTCTGAAACAAGTTTTTTTTCTTTCTCTTTAACTTTTTCAATTATCTTTTTAGCTTTAGGTGCAAATGGAATATTAGTTTTTTCTGCTATTTGAATTAACTCAACCGATACGATTGGTGGAATATCGAGTGGTTTCTTTGCCAAAAAAGGTAAGCTCATAGCTGTAATGAAAATTAACAAAGCATGTAAAACAGAAGAAATAATTAAACTTCTATTCACTTTAATTACCTTTGTTTATACGGTTCTGAAATCAATGCTACTTTAGTAAAACCAGATCCTGATAGTAATCCCATTATTTCTAAAACTCTCCCATAATTTATAGTCTTATCACCTCTAACATAAATTCTGGTATCAGTTCTATTTTTTGAAACCGCTAAAACCTTTGCAATAATATTATCATATTCAATTTTTGCTTCTTGAATAAAAATTTCACCTTTTGCGTTAATTGACAGTGTTAAAGGTTCTGTTTCTTCGGGTAAAGAGTCTGCCGAACTTTCTGGTAAATCAACTTGAACGCCTACTGTTAACAATGGTGCTGTTACCATAAATATAATTAATAATACCAACATAACATCAACGAATGGAGTAACATTTATTTCACTCATAGGTTCTTTTGAAGAGCGATTAAATTTAAAAGCCATTTATTAGATTATAGTTAAAAATCTTTTAGAGAAGTTTTCTAATTTTTCAGAATATTTTTTAGCGTCATTATTAAATTTGTTATAGGCAACTACTGCTGGTATTGCAGCCAACAGACCAAGTGCAGTTGCAAATAAAGCTTCGGCTATTCCCGGCGCAACTATCGCAAGACTTGTGTTTCTTGAAATAGCTATAGATTGAAAAGAATTCATAATTCCCCAAACAGTTCCAAACAATCCAATAAATGGTGCTGTTGAACCTACTGTTGCTAAAAAAGTAAAACCTTTTTCAATTTTTGTCATTTGTTTTTCAATTCCTGCTTCTAGAGAAGCGCTCATTCTTTCACTAATGTTAGTTCTTGTTTTTTTTTTAAGCAATCCTTCCATTGCATCTTGAAACACAAGTGACATTGGATCCTCAAGTTTACTAGGTAAACTATTGTAAAAAGTTTCGGCAGATTTAGAATTCCAAAATTTTTCTTCAAATTCTTCTGAAGATTTAGTTATTTTTTTAAATAAACGAAACTTTTCAATAATTACAGCCCAAGAATATATTGAGCACAATATTAATATAATCATTACAGACTTAACAATTATGTCTGCTCTAAAAAATAAACTGAATAATGAAAAGTCAGTATTTGTTCCTAATTCAACTGCTTTTGCTGCTATATCTGCTTCCATACTTACTCATCACACGTAAATGTGTCATGATTTTGTCTTTTAATTTAAATTGATTATTCTTCTTTTTGATAAGTTTCGTAGAAAAAGCTAGCTATCAGAATAGCATCTGCCTTGTTGTTATCTTTTTTTTTTGACAATTGTGATGAAAAATATGGAAAAATTTCGATAGCTCTTGTTCTACTAGCATCTTTTTCTGAATTAATAAGGTTAAAATATTTTTTCCACTTAGCAGGCCTAACATAATAAACAGGTAAATGCATTGCGCTGCATATTCCTTTTAAAATACCAAAAGATTGACCAAAATTAAACATACTGGTAACGCCTTGTCCAGGCATTGCAGAAACTTGTTCAATTACAACTTTTATGTTTTTTTTATCAAATTTGTTTATCCTTTCACTAATTTCATTAAATATTTGAGCGCCATTTACTTGTCTTTTATTCTTCTTACCATCTGTCATGGTTGGCATTTCAATTACATCTTTTATTATACCATCTTGAAAAAAACAGATTGAACCTGAGATGCCTGGATCAATTCCAATAATCATCATTAAATACCACCTAAATTAACGTTTGAATAAACGTTCTGAACATCGTCATCTTCCTCAAGAGTTTCTAAAAAATCTACTACACTATCTTTATTACCTTTGTTTACTTCAACACTATTTAATGGGACCCATTCAATTTCTGTAGAAATAAAATTCACAATAATTTTCTCAAGATTTTTTTTTATATTATATATTTCGCTCATTTGACACTGGACCTCATGATAATCCTCATAAGAGAAACATTCATCAGCTCCTGACTCTATCGCTAAATCTAAAATTTTTTCATCAGATATCTCTTTTTTATCAATTTTGATTATACCCAATTGTTGAAAATTGTGAGACGCTGAACCCTGAGTTCCTAAGCTCCCACCACTTTTTTGAAAAATAGTTCTAATATTTGATGCAGTCCTATTTTTGTTGTCTGTTAAAGTTTCAACTATAACAGCAATCTTTTCTGGTCCAAACCCCTCGTATCTTAAATTTTCAAAATTTACTCCTGTAGCTGCAGAAGATTTATCTATTGCTCTTTCAATATTATCTTTAGGCATATTTGCAGATCTTGCAGCCTGTACTGCAGATCTTAGTCTAGGGTTCATTGCTGGATCTTTGTCACCAAGTTTTGCCGCAACAGTAATCTCTTTAGATAATTTTGAAAATATCTTTGATCTTTGCTTATCAGCCTTACCTTTTTTATGTTTTATTCCTGCCCAATGTGAATGTCCTGCCATGATCTTTAAATATTTTTTAGTTGATCTCCGTATACATAGCTTTTGATGTCTATTGCTAAACCTGTTTTTATATCACAATCTACTATAACACCACATAAAGTAGCATCTCCAGTAGCGGGAAAATGTTTCACTGAATTTTTTTTTAAAAATCTGTTCAAAGAATTTTCTTTATTCATTCCAATCACTGAATCATAATCCCCACACATACCTGCATCGGTTTGATATCCAGTGCCATTATTAAGTATTCTGGCATCATTTGTTGGAATATGAGTATGGGTTCCAACTACGAGAGTTGCCTTTCCATCGAATAGATGTCCTATAGCATTTTTTTCGCTAGTAATTTCACCATGGAAATCAACTACAAGTAAATCAAAATCCTTTTTCATTTCATTTTCTTTTAAAAATTTTTGAGAAGCTTCAAAAACATCTTCACATTTTTTCATAAAAACGTTGCCCATCAAATTAAGAACTCCAATTTTTAAATCATTCTTTGTTTTATAAATCTGAAAACCTTTTCCTGGTGCAGGTTCAAATAAATTTTTAGGTCTTAATAATCTTTCTTCTTTATCAATAAATTCCATAATTTCTTTTTGATCCCAAACATGATTGCCAGTTGTGATAACATCAACTCCACAATTAAAAAAATCCTTACATATTTCTTTAGTTAGCCCCACACCTTGGACTGCTGCATTTTCACCGTTTACTATTACAAAATCGATTTTGTTTTTATCAATTTCATTTAATAAATTTCTTGTTAATTTAGAACATCCTGAAATTCCAACAACATCTCCTAAAAATAAAATTCTCATTGTATAATTTTTTTTTCGGTTATTATTAAATCAAGTTTTTTATCATGCTTGTTGATAGGTATTATTTTTATCTCCTGGTATGAAAATCCTAATCCAATTTTAAATATTTTTTTAATTTTAGATACTTTTTCTAAATAACGATCATAAAATCCTCCACCATAGCCTAATCTATTCAAATCATCATCATAAGCTACTAAAGGAACAAATATTATATCTGGGTAAATTTTCTTTCCTAAAGTTGGCTCAGCAATTCCATACTTATTAATTTTTAAAGGATCTTTATTTGTCCATTCAAAAAAATCCATTTGGTTATTTTCTTTAATTATTGGTAAGGAAATATTTGCCTTTTTGTTTCTTAAAAAATTAAGCATATCTAAGTCATCAATCTCATGATTACAAGGATAATACCCTCCTACATTTTTGAAATTAATTTTATTTTTTTTTAAAAATCTATAAATTTTGTCAGGATAGAGACTAAGTTTTTTATAAGAATTTTTTTTTCTAAGATTTAAAATTTTACTTCTTAGCTTAGATTTACTCACAGACCTACTTTGATATGTTTTCTAATTTTGCTTTTTTTACAAAATTTGATATTTGATCAGCGGCTTCATCAATTAAATTTTCGTATTTTTTTTGATTATCGTCAATTTCTTGTTTTAAATTTTCATGATCAAGATTTAGTTTTTCAATTTCAGATTCTTTTGTGTCCCTATAATTGTAAACTAGAGATTTTAGTTCTTTAAATTTTTTTGATAGATCATTCAATTCTTCTTTTTTTTGATCTACTTTTTTCTTAGTTTCGTAATATTCGTCCATTATTTTTACAGCTGTAATTAATAATAATTTATTTTCACCTAGATTTCCCAAATCATTTTTTAAATTATTAAACTTTTTGTTAATCTGAATTAACAATTCTTCTAAATGCTCCTCTTGTCCATCTTCACAAGCGAGCAAAAACTCTTTATTGTTAAATTTTATGCTTACATTTGCCATTTATCAATTTCATCCAATAGTGTGTCAGTTTCTTGATTAAGTTCGTCAATTTTTTCAGAAAATTCAATTTGTTTTCTTTCTTCCAGCTTTTCTTTATTTTTTAAATTCTCAAGTTTTTTTGATAGATTTTCATGTTCCTCGAGTAACATTTTATATTTTTCTTCAATCTGCGTTTTTTCAATTTCTAATTGATTTTGTTTTGTGCTTAAATTTTCGATATTTTTTTGTAATTCAGGATTTGTTAGATCTAAATTTTTTAATTCCTCTAATGCAATATTTAATTTTTTTTCTTTTTCGTTTATAGAATTCATATATATATGTTTATATTATTAAATAGATTCTTCTTAGTCTAGTCAGGATAATTTTGAGCAAACTATACAATGATTTAGCTAATTGCATTAGATTTTTATCAATTGATGCTGTTCAAAAAGCAAATTCAGGTCACCCAGGAATGCCAATGGGTATGGCAGATGTTGCAACAGTGTTGTTCAAAAATTTTTTAAGATTTAATCCAAAGAATCCAGATTGGTTAAATAGAGATAGATTTGTTTTGTCTGCTGGTCATGGTTCTATGCTTTTATATTCTTTGCTTTACCTAACCGGATATAAAAGCATATCAATTAATAATATTAAAAAATTTAGGCAGCTTAATTCTATTTGTGCTGGACATCCCGAATATCATCCAAAAACAGGTATTGAAACTACAACAGGTCCTCTTGGACAAGGTATATCTAATGCGGTTGGTTTTGCAATAGCTGAAGAAATTTTAAAAAATAAATTAGGTAAAGATTTAATTAATCACAAAACTTATGTTTTAGCTGGAGATGGATGCTTAATGGAAGGAATAAGTCATGAAGCGATGAGTTTAGCGGGACATTTAAAACTTAAAAATTTAGTTATGCTATTTGATAACAATTCAATTTCAATTGACGGTCCAACAAATCTCGCGGTTTCAGATAATTTCAAAAAAAGATTTGAAGGATATAGTTGGGATTATATTTCTATCAACGGTCATAATGAAAAAGAAATTTTTAAAGCACTAAAAAAAGTTCAAAAAGCTAAAAAACCTACTGTGATTTCTTGTAAAACAAAGATTGGATATGGTTCACCGAATAAATCAGGAAAAGCATCGTCCCATGGAAGTCCATTGGGAGTAGATGAAATCAAGCTTGTAAGAAAAGCCTTAAATTGGAAAACCAAACCTTTTGATATCCCTAATAAAATTTTAAATGAATGGAGAAAAATTGGCCAGAGAGGTGAAATTTTAGAAAAAAAATGGAACAAAGCATTAAAAAGAAAAAAAATAAAATTTAATCAAACTTTAAAAAATAACTTTACTACGGTGCTTAAGAAAGAAAAAGAGAATGCAATAAAGGAGCCAAAAAGTTTAGCTACTAGAAAATGTTCAGAAATGACATTGAATGCATTAACAAAACAAAAAAATAATTTAATTGGTGGCTCTGCTGATTTAGCGGGATCAAATAATACAAAAACTAAAAACCATAAAATAATTAAACCTGGAGATTTTACTGGTGACTACATTCACTACGGAGTGAGAGAACACGCAATGAGTGGGGTTATGAATGGTATCGCACTTCACAGTAATCTAATTCCTTATGGAGGTACTTTTTTAATATTTTCTGATTATTGCAAACCTTCGATAAGATTGTCTGCCTTAATGAAAAAAAGAGTCATTTATGTAATGACACATGACTCTATTGGGCTCGGAGAAGATGGCCCTACTCATCAACCTATAGAACAGCTTTCAGGCTTACGTGCTATACCTAACCTAAATGTATTCAGACCTGCAGATAGAATTGAAACTATCGAATGTTGGGAACATGCATTGAAAAGCTCAAAAACACCTAGCGTGCTATCTTTAACAAGACAAAATTTAAATCCAGTAAGAAAAACATACTCAAATAAAAACTTATGCTCATTGGGAGCTTACGAAGTTTTTAGAACTAATAAAAAAATTAATCTAACGATATTGGCAAGTGGATCTGAAGTTAATCTGGCAATAGAGGTTAGCCATAAATTAGCCAAAGATAAAATATATTCCAAAGTGATATCAATGCCTTGTATGGAACTTTTCGAATTACAATCAAAATCTTATAAAAATAAAATTTTAAAAGAAACGAAATTTAAAATATCAATTGAAGCTGGATCAAGTGATTATTGGAAAAAATATGTAGGTGATAACGGTATTACTTTTGGAATTGATGAATTCGGAAAAAGTGCGCCCTACAAAGATATTTATAAATATTTTGGACTAGAGAGTACAAACATTAAAAATACTACTAAAAAATTAGTAAAAAAATAAAATGACAATAAAAGTTGGAATTAACGGAATGGGACGGATTGGTCGCATGGTTATTAGATCAATTATCGAAAGTAAAAATAAAAATTTAAAAATTAATCATATAAACAATAGGTCAAATTCAGAAACTACATCTAAATTAATCAAATACGATTCTATACATGGAAAATTAAATGCTGATTTAGATTTTGATCCAAATCATTTAATAATTAATAAAAATAAAATTACATTCTCTCAAGAAACAAAAATTGAAGATATTAATTGGAAAAAACATGATGTTGATTATGTTTTTGAATGTACTGGAAAATTTAATTCAAAAGAAAAACTTCTTGCTCATATAGAAAATGGTGCAAAAAAAGTGATCGTTTCTGCTCCATGTAAAAATGCTGATAAAACAATAGTATTTGGTGTTAATGAAAATATAATTACTAAAGAAGATGAAATAATATCTGCATCGTCATGCACCACCAATTGTTTAGCACCAGTAACCGGTGTTCTTGATGAAAATTTTGAAATTGAAAAAGGTTTTATGACTACCATACATGCATTTACTAGCGATCAGAGAATTTTAGATAATTCTCACAAAGATCCAAGAAGAGCAAGATCTGCGAGTCAATCAATAGTTCCTACCTCAACAGGAGCTTCGAAAGCTATAGGAGAAATAATACCAAACCTCAAAGGGAAACTAGAAGGTGTTGCAATGAGAGTGCCTACTCCTAATGTTTCTCTTGTTGAATTAGTATTTTGTACAAAAAAAAATATTAATATAAAAAAAATTAATGATGCCTTTGAACAAGCGTCAAAAAATAAATTAAAAAATATACTAGAAGTTACTCATGAAAAATTAGTATCTATAGATTTTAATCATCATCCTGCTTCTGCAATTGTAGATGCTTCTTTAACAAATGTAGTTGGAAGTAATATGGGTAAAATATCAGCCTGGTATGATAATGAATGGGGCTTTTCTAATAGAATGTGTGACTTGGCATTATATTTGCATAAAAACTTCAATTAAATATATGAAAAAAATTGAGGAAGTCGCAAATCTAAACAATAAGAGGGTTTTATTAAGACTTGACCTGAATGTGCCTTTAAAGGGGAGTGAAATCATAGATTCAACTAGAATTGACAAGATATTACCTACATTGAGATTTTTAATTCAAAAGGATTGTAGGATAATTATTATTTCTCATATTGGAAGACCTGAAGGAAAAATTGATAAAAAGCTTTCTATGTTACCTGTGTGTAAATACCTGTCTCAAAAATTAAATGAAGAGGTGGAATTAATAGAAAAGCAAATATTTGATTTAGAGCCAAATATAATATTTAAAAATAGTAAAAACAGAATTTTGTTTTTAGAAAATATCAGATTTTATGAGCAAGAAGAAAAAAATAACGAGGGATTCGCAAAATTATTATCTGGTTTTGGAGATGTGTATATTAATGACGCTTTTTCTTGTTCTCATAGAGCTCATGCTTCAATAGACAAAATAACAAAATTCATACCATCATACTGTGGAATTCAAATGCATAACGAAGTAAATGCATTAAAAAAAGTGACCTCGGATATTAAAAGACCAATTACTTGTATTATTGGAGGATCAAAAATTTCAACAAAAATAAATCTAATAAAAAACTTAATTCCAAAATTTGAAAATTTAGTAATAGTTGGTGGCATGGCTAATAATATTTTAAAATATAAAGGCTTTAATATAGGAAATTCAATTAATGAAAAAAATTGTGATGAAATAGTTAGCCAAATTTTTTCTCTTTCAGAGGAGAATAACTGTAATCTAGTTTTTCCTTCAGATGTTGCTGTTGGCAAAAAACTAGAGGATAAAGCTAAAATAAAAAATTTATCTAACTTGCAAGATGATGATATAATTCTTGATATAGGTCCAGAAACAGTAAACTCAATCAATTACTTGTTGCAAAATAGTAAAACAGTATTGTGGAATGGGCCAGCTGGCTACTTTGAAAACCCCAATTTTTCTATAGGAAGTAAAAAAATTGCAAAAAAAATTGTAGAATTAGGAAATGATATTTTTTCTGTAGCAGGTGGTGGAGATACGATTGCGGTATTGAATAAAGTAAATGCATTTGAGAAATTTAATTTTGTTTCAACTGCTGGTGGTGCTTTTCTAGAGTATCTTGAAGGTAAAGAAATTCCTGGTATAAGAGCTCTCAATTAATGACTGAATTAAACAAAATAGCCCATAAAATTTTAGAAAATGGAAAAGGTATTTTGGCTGCTGATGAAAGCACAGCTACCATGACCAAAAGATTAGAAAGTGTAAATGTTGAGTCAAATGTTGAAAACAGAATTTTATTTAGAGAAAGTTTATTTTCCTCAAAAGGAATGAGTAAATTTATTGGCGGAGTTATATTATATGATGAAACAATTAAACAAAAAACCAGTGATGGCAAGAAAGTTACAGAACTTTTAGCTGAAATGGGTTCAATACCTGGTATAAAAGTTGATACAGGAGCAAAACAACTTGCTGGAAGTCTTGATGAAAAAATTACTGAGGGACTCGACGGTTTAAGAGAGAGATTAAAAGAATATTCAAAATTAGGTGCAAAATTTACAAAATGGAGAGGTGTTTATAACATTTCAGAAAAATATCCAAGCAAGCTTTCAATAAACTCGAATGCACATGCTTTAGCAAGGTATGCTGCTTTAGTACAAGAGTGTAAAATGGTTCCGATAGTTGAGCCTGAAGTTTTGATGGATGGAGATCATTCAGCTAAAAATTGTTTTATAAAAACATCGGAAGTAATAAAAAAATGTTTTGATGAATTAAGATTACATAATGTAGATCTAACTGGTGTAATATTAAAGCCAAATATGATACTTGCTGGGAACAATTCAAAAAATCAAATATCAAATGAAGAAACAGCTAAACTTACTGTTAAGTGTTTAAAAGAATCTGTACCTGTTGAAGTTCCTGGCATTGCTTTTTTATCGGGAGGTCAAACAGAAGTTCAAGCTACAGAAAATTTAAATCTCATAAATAAATATAATGATACAAATTTCGTAATGTCTTACTCTTATGGCAGAGCTCTTCAACAAAGCGCTTTAAAACATTGGGCTAAAAATACTAAAGATATTAATGGCACTCAAGCAGTGTTTGATCATAGAGCAAGAATGTGCAGTTTAGCTGCTCAAGGAAAATGGGCTAGCGAACTTGAGAATAAGTAAAAAAAAATTTATTTACCTCATCTCACCAAATAAAATACCCAAACTTTTTTATAGAAATTTAGATTTGATTTTAAAAACTGGAAAAGTTGGTTTATTTCAGTTAAGACTTAAATACTACTCATCCAAAAAAAAAAATCACATAGGAAGAAAAATTAAAGAAATATGCAAAAAAAATAAAGTCATTTTTTTAATTAACGATGATCCATTCCTTGCATCAAAGCTTGATGCTGATGGTTGTCACCTTGGTCAAAAAGATATGAATATTAAAAAAGCTAGAAAAATAGTGGGAAATAAAATTATAGGAATTACTTGTCACAATTCATTTAGTTTAGCAAAAAAAGCAGTTAAAAATGGAGCAAACTATCTAGCTTTTGGTGCATTTTATTACTCAAAAACTAAAAAAACAAAATATATTGCTAGATTAAAAATTTTACAAAGAGTAAAGAAATTTACCAAAACTCCAATAGTAGCAATTGGTGGAATAAATTCTAAAAATTATAAAAAACTGTTATTGAACAATGCTAATTTTTTGGCTATCTCAAGCTACATTTGGAAAAATAAAAATTATAAACCGTTACAAGCTATAGAAAAAATTAAATGAAAATAAATGCTGGTGAAATTAGAGTAGGAATGCTCATAGAATATAAAAACGATCTATGGCAAGTCCTCAAAACTCAACATGTAAAACCAGGTAAAGGTGGTGCTTTTGCACAAGTTGAAATGAAAAGTTTTGGCAAAAGTACAAAATTAAATGAAAGATTCAGATCAAACGAAACTGTAGAGAAAGCGTCTTTGGATGAAAAAAATTTCAATTTTCTTTATGAAGATGAAAATAAATATTTTTTTATGGAACCTAAAACTTTTGAGCAAATTGAATTAAAAAAAGAAATTGTAGGAGAAAAAGGTAAATTATTAATAGAAAATCTTGAAGTTAAAGTAAGTTTTTACAACGAAAATCCAATTACGGTTGAACTTCCTAATCAAGTAAAATGCAAAATAAAAGCTACTGATGTAGCGTTAAAAGGACAAACTGTATCCTCGTCATATAAACCGGCAACTCTCGTTAATGGATTAAATATTCAAGTACCACCTTTTATTGAGTCGGGTGACGAAGTTATAGTTGATACTAGAAACTTAGAATACGTTAAAAAAATATAAAAACATGATCTCTATTTCCTCAAATTTAAACTTAATGATTAGGGCTGTAGAAAAAGCATCAAAATCAGTGATAAGAGATTTTGGAGAAATAGAAAAATTACAAGTATCAAAAAAAGGTCCTCGTGATTTTGTAACTAAAACTGATAAAAATGTTGAAAAAATTTTAATTGAAGAACTATCAAAAGCAAAAAAAAACTATTCTTTTCTTTCTGAAGAAGTTGGTGAAATAAATAATAAAGATAAAAAAAATATTTGGATTATAGATCCAATTGATGGTACCAATAATTTTCTTCATGGCATACCCCACTTTGCAATCTGTATTGCTCTTCAATCAGACAAAGAAATTGTTAGCAGTCTAATATTTGATCCAATTAAAGATGAAATGTTTTTTGCTGAAAAAAATAAAGGTGTGTTTTTAAATAATCACAGACTAAGAGTTTCAAAAAAAAATACATTAGATGATTGCCTGTTTTCAAGTAACCAAGAAGGAATAAAATTTAGTACCTTAAATATGAGATGTAGTGGCTGTTCAGCCTTAGATCTGGCTTATGTAGCCTCAGGAAGATTAGATGGCTTTTTCCAAAACAAGTTAAATATTTGGGACGTGGCAGCTGGTTCTTTAATGGTTAAAGAAGCAGGCGGAATTGTTAATGATATAAAAAAATTTAACAATAATAATATCAATATCAGGGCCTCAAGTAGCTCCATAAGTGAAAAAATGCTTAAAAATTTAATTAACTTTTAATTGTGTTCTAAAATTCTTTTGCTATAAGACACGTTATGAAAAAAAACATACATCCAAACTATCACTCAATTAAAGTTGAAATGACTGATGGTACACAATTTGAAACTAAATCAACTTGGGGAACTGAGGGAGATGTATTAAAACTAGAAATTGATCCAAAATCACATGCTGCTTGGACAGGTGGAAAACAAAAATTAATGGATAAGGGTCGAATAAGTAAATTTAATAAAAAATTCCAGAATTTTAAATCAGAAAAGAAAAATTAAATGTCAAATGTGCCTTTAATGCCAATGGCAACCGCTGTTTGGTTAATAGAGAATACTACCTTAACTTTTAAACAGATTGCTAATTTTTGTAATATGCATGAAGTTGAAATACAAGGTATTGCTGACGGTGAAGTAGCTAAAGAAATAAAAGCTTATAATCCAATTATCTCTGGTCAGTTATCAAGAGAAGAAATTGATTTATCATCAAAAGATGAAAATAGACCGCTAAAAATAAAAAATACAGATATCGAAATCTCAAACAGTGAAAAGAAAATTAAAAAATATATACCTCTGTCAAAAAGGCAAGATAAACCGGATTCAGCTCTATGGCTTTTAAAAAACCACAACACTCTTAAAGATTCACAAATTGCAAAATTAGTTGGGATTACCAAAAACTCTGTTACATCAATAAGAAATAAAAGTTATTGGAATTATAACAATCTCAATCCAAAAGATCCTGTGGCACTAAATTTATTTAGCCAAAAAGAATTACTAGATGCTTTGGAAAAAGCTGAGAGGAGAATAAAAAGAGAAAAAAAACAAAAAGAAAAAGCCAAGCAAACAGAAAATGTTACTTAATGAATAAAATCAATGGACATAAAATTATAAAAGTGATAATTAAGCATTTTTTTGGAGGTAGTTATTAAAATCGAAGTAAAAGACAACAACGTAGAACAAGCACTGAGAGTTTTAAAAAGAAAACTCCAGAGAGATGGGTTTTTTAAAGTAATAAAACTAAAGAATACTTATGAAAAACCATCTGAAAAGAAAAAAAGAATTCTTCAAGAAAATATTAAAAGAGTAAAAAAATTAAACAAACTTAAGAATAGAATTTAAGTATACCGCGGGGTGGAGCAGTCTGGTAGCTCGTCAGGCTCATAACCTGAAGGTCGGCGGTTCAAATCCGTCCCCCGCAACCAATCATGGCAAAGTATATAACAAATTTTTTAAATAGAATACAGACTACAGAAAAATGTTTTCTAATTCTCATTATATTTTTTCCAATAAGCTTAATTTTGGGAAATTTAATTATAAATATTTGTTTTTTATTATTTTTTATTATTTTTTTAATTGATCTTTCTTTAGATAAAAATTTTTCTTTTATAAAAGATAAAATATTTTTATTGCTTGTAATATTCTTTTTTTCTTTATTAATAAATTTAATCTTTAGTTTTGATCCAATTATTTCGTTTCCAAGAGTTATTAAAATTTTAGCGGTTATTTCTCTAGTTATATTTTTTAAAAAAATGATAAATAAATATGAGAACTATTTTGAAAATATTTTATTTGGAAGCTGGGCAATATTGTTTTCAATTTTAATTATAGATATCCTCTTTGAAATTATTTTTGGTTTTAATACTTTGGGTATTAAGTCATATATACCTGGAAGAATCTCTAGTTTTTTTGGTAACGAGTTAATTGTTGGATCTTTTTTTCTAAGTTTTGCTACAATTTATATTGCAACAATTGCTAAATTCTCAAAAACAAATGTTAACTTTAAATTAATTGTTCTAATTATATTTTTAATTTTTTTGTCTTTTCTAATTGGTGAAAGATCAAATTTTATCAAATTTTTTTTGATATCTATTTTTTTATTATTTTTTTTCATAAAGTTGAGTTTCAAAATAAAAATTTTTAGTAGTCTAATTATTTTTTGTATCTTATTTTTATCTTTGAATTATTTTCAAGATATTAAATACAGATATTACAAACAGCAGATTAAAAATTTTCAAGCAGAAACTAAAGAATTAAATAAAGCAGATTCTCAAAACATGCTGATCGACACAAAAGATAATATAATTAATTTCATTAAATGGACTAAGTATGGAGCACATTATAATGCGGCCTATAAAATTTTTCTAGAAAATCCATATTTTGGTGTAGGCATCAAGCATTTTAGAAATGAAAGTATAAAAGAAAAATATAGGAACGAAGAATATAAATGGACCGATGAGAGAAATACCACCCACCCACATCAAATACATTTTGAATTTTTGTCTGAAACTGGTTTGTTTGGCTATATAATTTTTATAATTTTTATAACGACTTCATTATATTTGAGTATAAAAAATTATTTAATTCACAAAAACTTATTTCAACTGGTCACCATTTTATACGTTTTAGTATCAATATTGCCATTATTGCCCTCAGGTAGTTTCTTCTCAACTTATTCCTCAAGTTTATTTTGGTTAAACTATGCTATTATGGTTTCTTATATTAAAAAAATTAAATCTTAAAATTTGATTTAGTACTATCGTCTAAAAAAGCTTTAACAGTTTCAATTGTTAACTTTTGAAATGATTTTCCACCAAATTTTTCAATTTTCTCAATAATTGATGGGGGTATTGTAATAATATGGCATCCAAGTTGTTTAGATTGAAGATAATTATATGGTTCTCTTACACTGGCCCAAAGTATTTCAACATTTTTATAATTTTTTGCTAATGAAATACTTTTCTTAAATTCTGGGACTGGATCTTTCCCTGTATCAGCCGATCTGCCTGCAAAAATTGAAATAATTACTTTAGTTTTTTTATTTATTTTTTTTAAAATTTTTTTGGTCTGTTGGGCAGTATATACTGCAGTTATATTAAGTTTAATATTTTTTCTATTCAAATCACTAATAACCTTACCCATAAATTTTCCTTTTGAATTAACTATAGGTATTTTAACAAAAATATTTTTACCCCACTTATTTATCTCAATTGCTTGTTTTTTAATTTCAGAATATTCATCGGCAAAAACCTCCAGAGATACAGGTTTATTTTTACAAATATTTAAAATTTTTTTTGAGTAACTTTTGTAGTCTTTGGCTCCTGCTTTTCTCATTAATGAAGGATTGGTCGTGAAACCTTTAACAATTTTTTTTTTGTTAAACTTTTTAATAGTTTTAAGTTCTGCAATGTCACAGAATATTTTTGTATTCAAAATAACTCCTATAAATTTTTTGTTATATCTTCTGTCATTTTTTTAGCATCTGCAAATAACATTAATGTGTTTTCTTTATAAAAAAGATCATTATCTATTCCAGCATAGCCTGGGGATAAACTTCTTTTAACAAAAAGAACAGATTTACATTTCTCTACGTCTAAAACTGGCATACCAAAAATAGGACTTTGTGGATCAGTTTTTGCAACTGGATTGGTAACGTCATTTGCTCCAATCACAAATGCTACATCTGCATTAGCAAAATCGTTATTTATTTCTTCTAATTCAAATACCTCATCATAAGGAACATTTGCTTCTGCTAATAATACATTCATATGCCCAGGCATCCTACCAGCAACAGGGTGGATAGCATATGAAACTTTAATATCATTTTTCTTTAATGTATCTACCATTTCTCTTAAAGCATGTTGAGCTTGTGCAACTGCCATTCCATAGCCAGGAACAATTATAACTGATGAAGCATTTTTCATTAAAAAAGCAGCATCATCAGCATTACCACTTTTGACCGGTCTTTGTTCTTTAGTAGAACTACTTGAAGCATCTTCTGTTGCACCAAATCCACCCAAAATAACATTAAAGAAAGAACGATTCATTCCTTTACACATAATATAAGATAAAATAGCACCTGATGATCCAACAAGTGCACCTGTTATAATTAATGCTGTATTTTCTAAAGTGAAACCAATACCTGCTGCAGCCCAACCAGAATAAGAGTTAAGCATAGAGATTACAACAGGCATATCTGCTCCACCAATTGGTATAATTAAAAGAAAACCAATTAAAAAAGAAACAGCTAATAGTATCCAAAATAAATTAGACGATTGTGTTGAACACAATAAATAAATCAAAACAACTATTGATATCAATATAATTGCATTTAGAGGATGTTGCCCTTTAAATGTAATTGGAGATCCAGACATTATTCCCTGTAATTTTAAGAAAGCAATAACTGACCCTGAAAATGTTATAGCTCCAACTGCAGCACCAATAGACATTTCAATCAAACTACCAAGTTTTATATTTCCTGGTGTACCTAAATTAAAAGCTTCAGGATTTAAAAAAGCAGAAACTGCTACAAAGACTGCAGCAAGTCCAACTAAACTATGAAATCCAGCTACTAATTCTGGCATAGCTGTCATTGGTATTTTGTAGGCTATAAAAGCACCAATTGATCCACCTGCTAGAATAAATATTAGTACAAATTTAAATCCAGTAGAAAAATTACCTGTCGATAAAAATGTTACTGTAATAGCAATAATCATTCCTAAAATACCAAACAAATTACCTTGTCTAGATGTTTCAGGTGAAGACAGGCCTCTAAGAGCTAGAATAAACAAGACACCTGATACTAAATAAAAAATCGCAGATAAGTTTGCGGATATCATTTCTGTTTATCCTTTTTCTTTTTTTTGTACATTGCTAACATTCTTTGGGTTACAAGAAATCCGCCAAAAATATTAATTGCGGCAAGTGCTATAGCTAAAAAACCAAATATACTTGAAGAATTAAAAACATTATCTGAATTTCCTGATAAGCCTGCAATAATAGCTCCGACAATAATGACAGAGGAAATTGCATTTGTGACTGACATTAAAGGTGTGTGTAAAGACGGTGTAACACTCCATACAACATAATATCCTACAAATATGGAGAGGATGAATATACTTAATCTAAATATTAAAGGATCTATTTCCATAAATTACTTTATTAAAGTTTTTTCTATAATTTCGTCTTCTAAATTAATATTTATTTTTTTTGTTTCTTTGTCGATTAAATTATCAACGAAATTTAACACATTTTTGGCATACAAGTTTGAAGCAGAGACAGGTAATTTATTTAAAATATTACTCTCACCCATTATTTTTATTCCATTTTTTTCAATAATTTTATCTACCTCTGTAAATGCGGTATTTCCCCCTTGGATTGCTGCCAGATCATAAATTACTGATCCTGATTGCATGTTTTCAATCATTTTATCTTTAATTATCAAAGGAGCTTTTTTACCTGGTATTAAGGCTGTACAAATTACTATATCAATTTTTTTTAAAGTTTCAGATAAAAGCTCTTCTTGTTTTTGTTTAAAATCTTCAGTAGCTTCTTTTGCGTAACCTCCTTCAGTTTCTAAATTTTCTGAACCTTCAACAGTTAAAAATTTACCACCTAAACTTTCAACCTGTTCTTTTGATGCCATTCTTACATCAGTAGCAAAAACTATCGCACCCATTCTTTTTGCGGTAGCAATTGCTTGTAACCCAGCAACACCGGCACCAACAACTAAAACCTTTGCAGCTGGCACTGTTCCTGCTGCTGTCATCATCATTGGTATAGCTTTCTCGAAATTTGCAAAAGACTCTATAACTGCCTTATAACCAGCAAGGTTTGCTTGTGAAGACAATATGTCCATTGATTGAGCCCTTGTAATTCTTGGAAGCAATTCAAGAGAAAAAAGATTGATTTTTTTTTTAGCTAAATTTTCTAATTGTTCTTTATTCTTATAAGGGTTTAAAACACCAATTAATGTTTGACCTTCTTTTATATTTGAAATTTTTTCATCAGATAACATTCCGAGCTGAACAATAATGTCGGAAGAATTTAAAATTTCAGTTTCATCTTTTGAAATTTTAACTCCCACATCTTTAAACTGATTGTCTTTTATACCAAGATGAGAACCGTAATTTTCAATTAAATTTACTTCAAAACCAATTGAAGTATATTTTTTTACCAATTCAGGCGTTATAGCGATTCTTTTTTCAAGATTTTGATTTTCTAGTACAGAGCCGATTTTCATTAAGAAACTTTACAATAAGAATATTGCCATTAATACCAAAACACATATAACAGCGACAGTTCCCCACAGAACAAATTTGGTAAAATTATTCCATGTATTTTTATGGTTTTCATTATCCATAAAAATTATTTCTGTCTTGCTTTAAATTTAGGATTGGTTTTATTTATAACGTAAACACGACCCCTTCTCCTAACCAACTTTGAATTGAGATCTCTTTTTTTTATAGATTTGAGTGAACTTTTTATTTTCATAATTTGTTAATTAATTATGCCGGCAATGACCTACTCTTCCATGTCTTAAGACAAAGTACCATTGGCGCTGAAAGGCTTGACTTCCGAGTTCGGAATGGGATCGGGTATAACACTTTCGCAATAATCACCGGCGATAGTGTTATAACTAATTAAAAATTAATGTAAACTAACTTTTATAGTGAATTTTCTTGCTTTTTTTATGAGTTTTAAGAAAATTCATAATGTAATCTTTTAAATCTATTTTTCCGAAACTTTTAAATACCTTATTTGAAAGACTCATGCTTGTTAAAGCTGACGCGTATCTTTCACCTTTTCTTTGAGGAAGATATTTTATTTCTGAATTAAATAATTTAGCTACTTTTGTAATTGTGTAACTTTTTTTGTTTGAAATACTATAATATTTACACATGTCTTTTTTCCAAGCTTTGAAACAAATTTCAATTGTATCTTGTACGTGTGTAAACCTTCTTGACTGTGTCCCAGGTTTAACAACAGGTAATGGTTTATTATTTAAATAATGATCTTCAAATATACCTATCACAGTAGCCATTTTACCTTTAGTAATTTGATTTGGTCCATAAACATTATAAAAAAAAATGACTTCATATTTTAAATCAAACCATTTTTTTAAGTTTTGTAAAAACTCAATATTTTTTGATTTAGTAAAAGCATAGGGAGATAAATTTTTATCTTTGCCTCTATTTCCGAGTGAAGCAGATGTTGCAGAGTAAATTAATTTAATTTTATTTTTCAAACAAAAATCAAAGACGGCATTTGTTCCTATTGTATTTGATTGTATACATTCATTCATTTGAAGAAAGCTTTGATATATTCGTGCAAATTCGCCAAAGTGAAATAAAGACTGAATTTTACTTTTATAATTTTTAAGTAAATTTGAGATATTTTTTGTATGTCCGTTAAAGTATTTTACTCTCTTGTTTTTAATGTGGTTTCTTTTATTCCCTGATGAATAATTATCAATACTTATAATATTAAAATTTGTCTTCTTTAATAAATAAGCAATTAAATTTGATCCAACAAACCCAGCGCCACCAGTTACAATAATATAATTTTTCACTTTTTTTCTAATTATATTAAAGTTACTTCTAAATAAAGAAATTTATTACTTTGGTGACTAAATAATCCAAACTAGGTATAAATTTTAATTTCATTTTCTTCATTAATATTTTCATATAATCAAATGCTTCACCTCTCTTTAGCCACCAATTCAAACTAAATTTTTTATATTTTGATGTTATGCCTAAATAATCAAAATTATAAATAGTTAAATTTTTTTGGTAAATCTTAAAAGATTCAGATAGGAACGCAAATATACATAATCTTGCATCAATTTCTAAATTTGG
>CACEJN010000011.1 GCA_902559935.1 uncultured Pelagibacteraceae bacterium
CCAAGACCTGGAACAGTGGCTGAAAATTTAGACTTAATTGAAAAAAAAATTTCTTTTGAAAGATTAGAAAAAATTCAAAATATTTTATTCGAAAATCAAATCCAAATGAACAACTCATTGAAGGGAAAAGTAATAGATGTTTTGGTTGAAAATTTAACCGACGATAAAAGCAAAGCTTTTGGTAGATCTGAGTATATGACATCTGTAATTTTTAATGGTAAAAAGAGTGATATTGGAAAAATAGTGCAAGTAAGAATTAAAGATAGTAATAGAAATACTTTATTCGGTGAAGTTATAACTAATTCGGATCAGAAGGTTGCATAGAATTTGAGTGGAATAACTAAAAAAAATATCGATCAGTCTTTAAAATTTGTTTATTCAGATAACAATTCTTTAAGCGTTATATTTCATGACAATAACTTGTTAATGGGTGTTGTTGGGGAATTTAATAAAAATTTACAAGAATTGGAAAAAATTACAAATAGTAGCTTATATTCAAGGGGAAATTCAATTTTGATTAAATCTACACCTGAAAAGAATGAAAAAATTAAAAACGCTATCCAGTTTTTGGCTAATCAGTTTATTAATAATGGAAGTATAGAGAATAAAGATATACTTTCATCAGTTGATAACTTTATGATTAATGAAAAAAGTAAAAAATAATAATGTTACAGACATTATTAAAACTCCCAAGAAATCTATAATTCCTAGATCTGAAAAACAAAAAAGTTATGTGAGAGCTTTGAGGGAGAGTGATATTGTAATTTCAGCCGGACCAGCAGGAACAGGAAAAACTTTTTTGGCAGTTGCTGTAGGTTTAACAATGCTTTTAGAAAAAAAGATTGAGAGAATTATTCTTTCAAGACCTGCAGTAGAAGCAGGAGAGCGTTTGGGATTTTTGCCTGGTGATATGAAGGAAAAAGTAGATCCTTATCTTAGACCTTTGTATGACTCTTTATACGATCTCTTTGACTTTGAAAAAATACAGAGAATGATTGAGATCGGAGATATAGAGATTGCACCTTTAGCTTTTATGAGAGGTAGAACTCTTAAAAATTCCTTTGCAATTTTAGACGAAGCACAAAATGCTACAGATACTCAGATTAAAATGTTTTTAACACGTATTGGAGAAAATTCAAAAATAGTAGTTAATGGAGATCCTTCTCAAATTGATTTACCAAATAAAAACATGTCAGGATTAGTAAGGTCAAAAAAGTTGCTTGGACATTTAAAGGAAATATCTATAGTTGACTTTGATCACTCAGATGTAGTTAGACATCCACTTGTTTCAAAAATAGTAAAAGCATACTCAAATAATGATTAATATTAATGTCTTCTCTGAGGAGAAGGCTTGGTCAAAAAGGCTTAAAAATAAAGATATTTTTTTTAAAAAAATATGTAAAGCTTTTCCAAAAAAATATAAATTTTTGAATAAAAAAGTAACCCTCACACTATTACTTTCAAATAACAAGAATATTAAAAAATTAAATAAGGTTTTTAGAAGAAAAAATAAATCTACTGATATTTTATCCTTTCCATTAGATAAAAAAATAAAAATTTCCAAAAATACTTATCTTGGAGATATTATCATCAGCTATAATTATCTAGACAAACCAAGATCGCAAGATTTAAAAACTTTTAAAGAAAAAGTAACTAAAATATTCATACATGGTTTTCTTCATCTTTTGGGTTTTGATCATAAAAAAAATAAAGATTATTCCAAAATGTTAAAAGAGGAAAATCTATTATTTAAATCCGTACAATCAAAAATAATTTAAATTGAAAAATAAATTTTACATTGAATTAATTTATTTAATTTTATTAGGAGTGCTTACTTCCTTAAGTTTACCTCCATTTAATTATGTTGTAATAAATTTTTTAACTTTTAGTTTATTTTATATATTTTTAATAAAAAAAATTAAGTTTTATAAAAATAAAAATTTTTTTTTTCTTTACGGTTGGTTATTTGGGTTTGGTTATTTTGTAAGTAATTTATATTGGATCTCAATATCATTAACTTTTGATCAAAATTTTAAGTTTTTAATACCTTTTACAATAATTTTAATACCTGGTTTTTTAGCTTTATTTTATGCTTTAGTCGCTTACTTATTCGCGGTTTTAAAACCAAATAATAATTTAAGCTCATTTTTTCTTTTTTCTTTAATATTTGGAATAGTAGAATTTGTAAGAGGATCAATACTCACTGGTTTCCCTTGGAATTTAATTGCTTATAGTTTTTCTAATCAAATTGAAATTTTAAACATTACGTCAGTTGTAGGTACCTATAGCTTTAATCTTTTCTGTATTTCATTATTTACAAGCCCATCAATTTTTATTTTAAGAGAAAATAAAAAAGATATTAGTATTTGTGTTGCATTTCTTATTACAACAATGTCATTTTATGTACTTGGTTCACAAAATTTAGAAAAATTTAATAATCAACAGGTAAAAAAGCTTGATTATAAAATAAGAATTTTAAGTTCAAATATAAGCATAGATAGATTTTATAATAATATTGATCCGATAAAAGCTATAGAAGAGCTAATTGAGATCAGCTCTCCTAAAAAAAATGAAAAAATAATTTTTATTTGGTCAGAGGGTATAATTCCAGGTATTTCACAAGACCAACTAAAAGAATATAAATGGTTATTTGAAAATAAATTCAACGAAAATCATTTATTAGCAATTGGAATTAATAGCAAAGAAGATGAAAATAAAACTATTAAATATTTTAATTCATTATCTATTTTTGATCACAATCTAAATATAATAAATTCATATAAAAAAATAAATCTTGTTCCTTTTGGTGAATTTTTACCTTTTAAAAAATTATTAAAAAGTATTGGCTTAAAAACAATTACTAATGACTACCAATCATATTCACAAGGTGAAGAAAGAAACATAATTGATCTGAAATATAATAATTTATCAGTAAAAATATTACCCCTTATTTGTTACGAGATAATTTATTCAGGTAAAATTTTTACAAATAGTAATTTTGATTATATTGTAAATATTTCTGAAGATGGTTGGTTTGGTCAATCAATTGGTCCAGAGCAACATTTTACTCATAGTATTTTTAGAGCAATAGAGAGTGGGAAATATGTTTTAAGATCTGCAAATAATGGGGCAACAGCAATTATTAACCCAATGGGGGTTATTGAGCAGAAAGTTGGTATAAATAAATCTGGTTATATAGATTTAAGTGAGTCAAGGAAAATTGAGACGACTCTATTTGCAAAATTTGGAAATAAAATTTTCGGATTTATAATTTTGTTGTATATTTTTTTAATATTTTCATTTAAGAAACTTAAAAATGAGTAATTTAAAAAATTATCTTTTCACAAGCGAGTCTGTTTCTGAAGGTCATCCAGATAAAGTATCTGACAGGATTTCAGATATGGTTGTTGATAGTTTTATTTCTGAAGATCCATACTCTAGGGTTGCTTGCGAAACACTAACCACAACAAATAAAGTTGTTTTAGCTGGAGAAGTAAGAGGGCCTGAAATAAAAAAAGATAAATTAATTGAAAAAGTAAGAAATTGCATAAAAGATATTGGCTATGACCAAGAAGGCTTTACCTGGAAAGAAGCTACAAAAATTGAAAGTCATTTACATTCCCAATCAGCTGATATTGCTATGGGTGTAGACTCCTCTGGCAACAAAGATGAAGGAGCTGGAGATCAAGGAATTATGTTTGGATACGCATGCAATGAAACAGATGTTTTAATGCCAGCACCTATACATTATTCTCATAAAATTTTAAGATTAATGGCTGAAGATAGAAAATCTGGAAAATTAAAACATATTGAACCAGATTCAAAAAGCCAGGTAACATTTGAATATATTGATGGAAAACCTTCTAAAGTAAAATCTGTAGTTATCTCTTCACAGCATTCTCCAGATGTGAATCAGTCACAAGTTAGAGATTTACTCAGACCTTATATGTTAAAATCTATTTCTGAAAATTTTCTTGATGATTTTAATGAGGATGAGTTTTACGTAAATCCTACAGGAAATTTTGTAATTGGTGGTCCAGATGGAGATTGTGGTTTGACGGGTAGAAAAATTATTGTTGATACTTATGGTGGAGCTGCACCTCATGGTGGTGGTGCTTTTTCAGGAAAAGATCCAACAAAAGTTGACAGATCGGCGGCTTACGCAGCAAGATATATTGCTAAAAATGTTGTTGGCTCTAAAATCGCTGAAAAATGTTTAATTCAGTTAGCTTATGCAATTGGTGTATCAAAACCATTATCTATTTATGTCGATTTATTTGATAACGATCTAGATAAAAATAAATTTGTTGTAGAAAAGATTAAAGAAAATTTTGATTTAAGCCCTAGAGGTATCAGAGAAATGTTGAATTTAAATAAACCAATATATGAAAAAACAGCGGCCTATGGTCATTTTGGTAGAGCACCTGAAGAAAATGGTTCATTTTCGTGGGAAAAAACTGATAAAACTAACGTTTTTTCTAAATAGTTTCTGTTGAATTAAAAAAAAACTTTACTATATTGCACGTACATTATTGAACTTTACAAAATGGGCTTTAGCCCATTTTTTTTTGGAGCAAACAAAATTATGTTAAATAAAAGAGCAGATAAACTTGAGCTATTGAGAATTGCTGAGGCAGTAGCGTTAGAAAAATCAATTGATAAAGAACTCATTATAAGTTCCATGGAAACTGGTATTGCAAAAGCTGCCAAATCAAAATTTGGACAGGAAAATGAAATTAAAGTTTTAATAAATAGAGACAATGGTGATATTGAGCTTTTTAGAAAATTGGTTATTGCTGAAAATCCTGAAAATGCAAATACAGAGATAAAATTAGAGGACGCAATTAATTTAGACGAATTAAACAAAGACAAGTCTATTGGTGACGAAGTTTTACAACCACTTCCTTCATTTGATTTTGGAAGAATAGCTGCACAAACTGCTAAGCAGGTAATTAGTTTCAATGTAAGAGAAGCTGAAAGAGAAAGACAATTTAATGATTTTATTGATAAAAAAGACTCAATTCTAAGCGGAATTGTTAAGAGATTAGAATTTGGAAATGTAATTATTGACCTAGGGAGAACCGAAGCAATAATTCAAAAAAATGAATTAATTCCTCGTGAAAATATTAAAGCAGGTGATCGTATTAAAGCTTATTGTTATGATGTTAGAAGAGAGCCTAGAGGACAACAAATATTCCTTTCTAGAGCTCATCCTAAGTTTATGGAAAAGCTTTTTGTACAAGAGGTTCCAGAAATTTATGATGGACTAATAGAAATTAAATCTTCTTCAAGAGATCCTGGAAGTAGAGCTAAAATATGTGTGAAAGCAGTCGATACATCATTAGATCCAGTTGGTGCTTGTGTGGGTATGAGGGGTTCAAGAGTTCAAGCTGTTGTAAATGAACTCCAAGGAGAGAAAATTGATATAGTGAATTGGTCAGAAGATCCTGCTATTTTGGTTTCAAATGCGTTATCTCCAGCCGAGGTACAGAGAGTTAATGTTGATGGTGAAAGAAAAAAACTTGATGTAATTCTAAGTGAAGAGAATTTAAGTAAAGCAATTGGAAGAAGAGGTCAAAACGTTAGACTTGCAACAAAACTCCTAAATTATGAAATTAATATAATGACAGATGCAGAGGACTCTGAACGAAGACAATTAGAATTTAAAGAAAAAACAGAGAACTTTGTAAAAAATTTAGAGTTAGACGAAACGTTGGGTCAATTACTTGTTGCTGAAGGTTTTTCAACTATTGATGATATTAAAGATAGTTCAGTTGAAAATTTAATGAAGATAGAAGGTATAGAAGAGGATACTGCTAAAGCATTGATAGAAAGAGCTAAAGAGTTTCATGAAAAGGACCAGGAGGATATTTCTCAGAGAATTAAAGAACTAGGTCTTGAAGATGCTTTGATTAATTTAAAGGGATTAACCCCTGGAATGTTAGTTACACTCGGTGAGCAAAAAATTCTAAGTTTAGAAGATTTTGCAGACTTAGCGTCAGATGAATTAACTGGTGGTTATGATGTAGTAAAAGGTGAGAGAGTAAAAATCCAAGGTTATCTTGAAGATTTTGCTTTATCAAAAGAAGAAGCAGATCAGCTGATTATGTCTGCGCGAAACATTATATATAAAGATTGAGTGATGAGGTATGGAGAAAAAAACAAAATTAACAATTTCAAGCTCAGCCAAAAAATCAATAAAGAATATTGATATTGCAAAAGCTCAAGGTAAAAAATCTGTAGTAATTGAAAAACAAACTGGAAAATTTTCTAGCACAAGGGGATCATTTAGATCTAATGCGAATAAGCCAAGAATAACCTCAACTTTCAATAGAGGAGCCCCTTTAAAACCCCCATTTAATCCTAAATCACCCCCTATAACAAACGATTTTGAAAAAAGAAAACTAGCAGAGCAAAGAGCTACTAAAAGACTTAAAGGAGATAACGAAAATAAAGATAAAAAAACTTTAAAAGCAGGTGCGAAGAAAAGAGAATTAAAATTAACAGTTTCAAGAGCTTTAAGTGATGAGATTGACGCAAAACAAAGAAGTTTAGCATCAGTTAAAAGAGCAAGACAAAAAGAAATTAAAAACGCTACAAAAGATGACTCTCAGGAAAATTTAAAACCAATTAAAAGAGACATCAACATTCCTGAAGCAATCACAGTAAGAGAACTAGCAAACAGGATGGCTGAACAATCAAGTAATGTAATTAAGCATTTATTTGGCATGGGTGTTACTGTGACTATTAATCAAACCTTGGCAGCAGATACTGCAGAATATTTAGTTAAAGAATTTGGGCATAATCCAATAAGAGAAGAGAAAGCAGAAGAAATAATTCAAAAAATAAAAGCTTCAAGAACTGAAAATTTAAAAAATCGACCACCAATAGTTACTGTCATGGGTCATGTTGATCACGGTAAGACTTCAGTACTAGATGTGCTCAGAAGCGCAAACGTAGTTTCAGGAGAATTTGGTGGAATAACCCAACATATTGGAGCTTATCAAATTGAAAGCCAAGATAATAAATTAACATTTATTGATACGCCGGGCCATGCTGCTTTTACAGAGATGAGAGCAAGAGGATCAAAATTAACAGATGTGGTTGTATTAGTGGTTGCTGCAGATGATGGAGTTAAACCTCAAACTGTTGAGTCTATTAAACATGCTAAAGCTGCAAATGTTCCAATAGTTGTAGCAATAAATAAATGTGATTTACCTGAGGCAGATCCAAAGAAAATTAAAAATCAATTATTAGAACATGAACTAATTGCAGAAGATTTATCTGGAGATACTTTAATGGTTGAAATTTCAACTAAAACAAAACAAAATTTAGATAAATTAGTTGAGTCTATAATTCTTCAAGCTGAAATTTTAGATCTTAAAACAGACTATGAGTCTAAAGCCACAGGTATAGTTTTAGAGTCAAAAATTGATGTTGGGAGAGGTCCAGTTGCAAATATAATTGTAACCACTGGAACACTAAAGAGAGGTGACTTTTTTGTAAGTGGTTTAAAGTGGGGAAAAGTAAGAGCTATTATTAACGACAAAGCTCAAAATATTAGTGAGGCTTTACCCTCAACTCCAGTTGAGATTTTAGGAATAAATGGAGCAGCAAAAGCTGGAGATGATTTTATTGTTCTTGATACAGAAAAAGAAGCAAAGACGTTAAGCGAAAATAGAGCTCAAGAGAGCAAGGATGGAAAAAATCCATTGACATTTGCTACTCAAGACTCAGCTTTCTCAGATAAATCTACAGAGGAATTAAATTTAATTATTAAATCTGATGTTCACGGATCATCAGAAGCAATTAAAAATGCAATTAGTCAAATCAAACATGATGAAGTTAAACCTAAAATAATTTTAGCTGATATTGGAATGGTAACTGAAACTGATGTTACATTAGCCAAAGCATCAAATGCGGTTTTAATAGCTTTTAATGTTAAACCAAGCAAGGAGGCAAAAAAACTTGCTGAAAATGAAAAAATTAAAATATCTTCATATAATATTATCTATGAAGTTTTAGATTATATTAAACAAAGAATGTCAGGATTATTGGCACCCGATGTCCAAGAAACAATTACTGGTTCAGCACAAATTTTAGAAATATTTAAAGTTTCAGGTGCTGGAAAAGTTGCTGGCTCAAAAGTAACTGAAGGAGAAATTAATAGTACTTCAGATGTAAGAATAATTAGAGACGGTGCTATTATTTATACTGGAAAAGTTTCATCAATATTTAGAGAAAAAAACCAAGTAAAACAGGTAAGTGGTGGACAAGAATGCGGAATTACAGTCAAAGATTATATGGATTTCCAAAAAAATGACACAATAGAGGCTTTTAGTGTTACATCTACGGAGAGGTCAATTTAATGGCAGATAGAATAGGAAAACCAGTATCTCAAAGACAGCTTAGAGTAGGAGAAATGATTAAGCAGTCTTTAAGCATGATTTTTATAAGAAATGAGGCTAAGGTGCCGAATTTAGAAACAAACACTATTACGGTTACTGAAGTTAGGATGAGTCCAGATCTAAAAATTGCTAAAGCATATGTTCTTCCATTAGGAGGAAAGGATGCGGAGGAAACAATTAATGTTTTAAAGGAATACTCATTTTTAATAAGAAAAATTTTATCACAAAAAGTGGTTATGAAATTTTTACCAAAATTACTTTTTAGAAAAGACGAATCTTTTGAGTATGCGGAAAAAATAGAAAACTTAATAAAACAAACAAATAAATAGGAAGAAAGAGGCATGAATAAAAAGGCACAAGAATTAGCAATGCACGATAAAGATACTGGATCTTCAGAGATACAGATTGCTTTGCTGACAGAGAAAATTGAAACTCTCTCTAAACATATTAAGCAATTCAAAAAAGATAAACATTCATCTGTTGGATTGTTGAGAGCGGTAAATAGAAGAAAGAAATTGTTAGAATACCTAAAGAAAAACAAAATGGATTCTTACAAAAATGTACTGTCGAAATTGAATTTAAGAAAATAGAAGTCAAGATAGATAGAACAGAATGGAACGAAACGAACGAAACGAACGAAACGAAATGGAAATGAAATGTTTAAAGTACACAAGAAGGAAATTGAAGTAGCAGGAAAGAAGATAAGTTTAGAAACAGGTAAAGTAGCAAGACAGGCGGACGGTGCAATCATCGCAACATGTGGAGAGACAGTCGTACTAGCAACAGTAGTGGGGGCAAAAAAAGTAAATCCTGATATGGATTACTTTCCATTATCTGTAAATTACCAAGAGAAATATTATGCAGCTGGAAAAATTCCAGGTGGATATTTTAAAAGAGAAGCAAGACCAACTGAGAGCGAAACATTAATCTCTAGATTAATTGATAGACCAATCAGACCTTTGTTTCCTGATGAATTTAAAAATGAAGTACAGTTATTACCAACTGTAATTTCATACGACAAAGAAAACGAACCAGATATTTTATCAATCACTGCATCTTCAGCAGCTTTAGCTATATCTGGGATGCCATTTATGGGCCCTGTAGGTGCTTCAAGAGTTGGCTTTGTAGATGGAAAATATGTTTTAAACCCATCTAAAGCAGAATTAGAAAAATCAAAATTAGATTTAGTTGTAGCAGGTACAAAAGATGCTGTGCTTATGGTTGAGTCTGAAGCTAATGGTTTAACAGAAGAAGAAATGTTAAATGCAGTTAAATTTGGTCATGAGGGTTTTGTACCAGTAATTGAAATGATCGAGGAACTTGCAAAAGAATGCAGAAAACCTGAGTGGACTGTTGAAAAGAAAGATCTATCAGAAGTTAAGAAAAAACTTGAAGAAACTTTTACAGAAGATCTTAAGAAAGCTTTTGCAACTAGAGATAAACAAGATAGATCAAATCAAATTTCAGAGATTACTGATAAAGCCAAAAAGCTTTATGAGGAAGATGAAAATTATACTGATCTAGATGTTAACAGTCAGTTAAAAAATCTTGAAAAATCAATTGTTAGAACTGATATTCTAAAAAACAAAAATAGAATTGATGGTAGAGGCTTATCAGATGTAAGGCCTATCGAATGTGAAGTTGGTGTTCTACCAAGAGCACATGGTTCTGCATTATTTACTAGAGGTGAAACTCAAGCAATTGTTGTAGCAACTTTAGGAACATCTGATGACGAGCAAAGAATTGAAAGTTTAGATGGATTACAAAGAGAGCGATTTATGCTTCACTATAATTTTCCTCCTTTTTCAGTTGGAGAAACTGGAAGAATTGGAACAGGTAGAAGAGAAATTGGTCATGGTAAATTAGCTTGGAGAGCGATTAATTCTTCATTACCCACTAAAGAAGCATTTCCATATACTTTCAGAGTAGTTTCTGAGATTACAGAGTCTAACGGTTCTTCTTCAATGGCTACTGTTTGTGGAACGTCTTTGGCATTAATGGATGCAGGAGTACCAATTAAAGAGCCAGTTGCAGGTATAGCAATGGGATTGATTAAAGAAGGTGATGACTTTAGCGTTCTATCCGACATCTTAGGTGACGAAGATCACTTAGGTGATATGGACTTTAAAGTAGCTGGAACTAAAGATGGAATTACTTCTCTTCAAATGGATATCAAAATTACAGGTATTACGTTTGAAATTATGGAGCAGGCATTAAGCCAAGCTAAAGATGGAAGAGTTCATATCTTAGGAGAAATGAATAAAGCATTATCAGCTTCAAGGTCTGATGTTGGAAAGCACACTCCAAAAATGGAACAAGTTAATGTCGATAAAAAAGACATTGCTGCTGTCATCGGAAAAGGTGGTGCAACGATCAGAGAAATTGTTGAAAAATCAGGTGCAAAAGTGGATGTAAATGATGAAGGTGTGGTAACAGTTGCTGCACCAGATGAAGAATCTAGAAACATCGCAATGCAAATGATTAAAGACATCACTGCAAAAGCTGAATTGAATAAAATTTATTCAGGAAAAGTAATGAAGATCATGGAGTTTGGTGCATTTGTTAATTTCTTAGGAAAACAAGATGGACTGGTTCATATCTCAGAACTTGCAGATAAAAGAGTAGCTAAAGTTACTGATGTCGTCAAAGAAGGTGACGAGGTAAAAGTTAAAGTAATTGGTTTTGATAGAGGTAAAGTTAAACTTTCTATGAAACAAGCTGCTGAATAATCTATAACTTAAATTAAAATTTTAAACCCCTGGAATAAGAGTTCTGGGGGTTTTTATATTGAAGATAAATTTATTTTTTTTGAGTATTTTTTATTTGGAACATTTTTTATAACTGCTTGGCCACAACGCATTATTCCTCGTTTTTTATCAAATGTCATTTTGGGTTCACCATATAATTTCCATCCATTCGATAATGCCTCAGTTACTCGATTACAAAATCTTGCTGTATCATCATCAGTAATAAATCTGTATCCCTTCATATATTTTTAACTAAATTTAACTAAATTTTAGGTTATATTTTTAGGATCTGGCATTCCTACCTTGTTATATCCAGCATCTACGTAGTGAATTTCACCAGTAACTCCGTTTGCAAGGTCACTTATTAGATATAATGCTGAATTTCCAACATCATGGATATCTACATTTCTCTTAAGAAAAGAATGGTCTTCATTCCATTTATATAAAAATTTTGCATCACCGATAGCAGAGGCAGCTAATGTCTTGATAGGTCCTGCACTTATAGCATTTACTCTCATGCCTTTAGCACCCAAATCTCTAGCTAAATATTTAACACTGGCCTCTAAAGCTGATTTACAAACACCCATTACGTTATAATTTGGAATTGCTTTCGTAGACTCGTAGGTTAAAGTTAACATACTTCCTCCTTGTTTCATTACCTTTGAAGCTTCTTTTGCGACTTCAGTAAATGAAAAGCATGAGATTAACATACTTCTTAAAAAGTTTTCTCTAGTCGTGTTTAAATATTCACCTGATAACTCTGATTTATCAGAGAAAGCAACTGCATGAACTACAAAATCAATTTCACCCCACTGAGATTTAATATCCTCAAATAGTTTTACTACTTCTTCTTTTTTTTCAACATCACAACTAAATGTTACTTTTGAATTTAACTTTTCAGCTAAAGGAATAACTCTTTTTTTTAAAGCATCTCCTAAGTAAGTGAATGCAAGTTCAGCTCCAGCTTCTGCAAGTTTTTGTGAAATACCCCAAGCAATAGATCTCTCATTCGCAACACCCATGATTAATCCTTTTTTTCCTTTCATCAAACTCATAACTTAAACCTTTTCAAAAATTAAAGCAGCATTAGTTCCACCAAAACCGAAACTATTTGACATTACTGTATTTAAAGTTGCACCTGTTTCAGTTTTTGCAACGATTGGAAATTTCTTAGCATCATCATCCATATCTGTAATATTTGCTGATCCTGTTATGAAATTATTTTTCATCATTATTAAACAATAGATGGCCTCATGAACTGATGCGGCTCCTAGAGGATGGCCTGACAAAGATTTTGTTGAACTAATTTTTGGAATTTTCTCTCCAAAAGTCTCTTTAATAGCATTAAGTTCAGTTATATCTCCAACTGGAGTAGATGTTCCGTGAGTATTAATGTAATCAATTTTATTTTTAGCAGTTGCCATTGCCATTTTCATACATCTAACAGCACCTTCACCTGATGGTGCAACCATATCGTATCCATCTGAAGTTGCTCCATAACCAGTTAATTCTGCGTATATTTTAGCCCCTCTTGCTTTAGCGTGTTCGTATTCTTCAAGTACTAATACCCCTGCACCACCTGCAATTACAAACCCATCTCTAGTTTTATCATAAGCTCTAGACGCAGATTGTGGAGTGTCATTATATTTTGATGATAAAGCTGTCATAGCGTCAAACATTGCTGTCATTGCCCAATGAATTTCTTCACTACCACCTGCAAAAACGACATCCTGTTTACCCATTTGAATTAATTCCATAGAATTTCCTATGCAGTGTCCACTAGTTGCACATGCAGAACTCATTGTGTAGTTAGTTCCTTTAATTTTAAATGGTACTGCAAGTGTTGCAGAAGCAGTACTGGCCATAGTTCTTGGAACAATAAAAGGTCCCATTAATTTTGGTGTCTTCGCTCTAGTTTTATCTGCAGCTAAAATTACATTTTCTATAGAAGGTCCACCTGAGCCCATCACAATTCCAGTTTTAAAATTACTTACTTTACTTTCTTCTAATCCAGAATCCTCAATTGCCTCTTTCATTGCAATATAATTATAAGCTGATCCTGAACCCATAAATCTAATTATTTTTCTATCGATATGATCCTCTAGTTTAATATTTGGTTTACCATGAACATGGCTTTTCAGGTTATGCTCTTTGTATTCTTCTGCAAAAGAAATTCCTGATTTTGAATTTAATAAAGATTGATGAACCTCTTCTTGATTATTGCCTAGACAAGAAACTACTCCTAAACCGGTGATAACTACTCTTCTCATTATTTAAATAAACCTACCTTTAAACTTTCTGCTGAATATATTTTTTTATTATCTGCAAGAACAATACCATTTGCAAGCCCAACAGTTGTTCCTCCAGGAGACATAATTTTTTTCATATCTATTTCATATCTTACATTTTTTACACTCTGTAAAACTTCACCTGTAAATTTCACAGTACCCACTCCCAAAGCTCTTCCTTTTCCAGGATTTCCTAGCCAACCTAGAAAAAAACCCACCAGTTGCCACATAGCATCTAAACCTAAGCATCCTGGCATAACTGGATCTTTTTTAAAATGACAATCAAAAAACCAAAGATCATCTTTAATATCTAATTCAGCTTTTAAAGAGCCCTTATTAAATGTACCATTATTTTCATTGATTTCAGTTATTCTGTCAAACATAAGCATTGGCGGAAGAGGTAATTTTGCATTGCCAGGTCCAAAAAGATCACCATTTCCACAAGTTATTAGATCATCATAGGAGTACGAGTTTTTTTTCATAATTTTGAGCTCCCTTAATACTTGATTTAATGCTAATATAATATAATAAATCATTATATTTTTATTCATACTTTAGAATAATTATAAACAATTATGGCAAAAAACTGCAATTTTATTGAAAAATTAAGAGAACTAGGACTTAGACCCACAAAACAAAGAGTTAAAATGTGTGAGGTCTTATTTAATAGAGAAAAAACTTTTCATTTCACAATAAATGATCTTGTTAAAATGATATCAGAAGAAATGAATGAGAAGATATCTTTAGCCACAGTTTATAATACAGTTCACGCATTTGAAAAAAAAGGATACCTAAAAGAAATTTCAATTAACAGTGATAAAAGTTATTTTGATACCAATACATCTGTACATCATCATTTTTATGATGAAGACACCCATGAGTTAATAGATTGCGATGAAAATGATATTGATCCGGTTAATATAAAAAAAAATATTACTGGAAAAAAAATAAATTCAGTTGAAGTTCTGGTTAAAGTTGAGAGTGATAATCAAAATCAAAAAAAATTTAATTAAACCAATAATTTAAAATCTACATTATAATAATTCTAAACTGTTGACATATTTCATATAACTATTATATGGTGGGTAACATTTAAAAGGAGAAAATAATGTCTTTAAAAGGAAGTAAAACAGAAGAAAACTTAAAAGCAGCATTCGCTGGAGAAAGTCAAGCAAATAGAAGATATCTTTATTTTGCACAAAAAGCGGACATCGAAGGTTACAATGATGTAGCTACAGTTTTTAGATCAACAGCAGAAGGTGAAACTGGTCACGCTCATGGTCATTTAGAATACCTAGAACAAGTTGGTGACCCAGCAACAGGAAAACCAATTGGTGAAACTAAAGCTAACTTAGCTTCAGCTATAGAAGGTGAAACTCATGAGTACACAGATATGTACCCTGGTATGGCTAAGACTGCTAGAGAAGAAGGTTTTGAAGAAATCGCAGACTGGTTTGAAACTTTAGCTAAAGCTGAAAAATCACACGCTGGTAAATTTCAAAAAACTTTAGAGTCTATAAGCTAATCAAATTTCTTAGTGGGCGTTAGTCGCCCACTAAAAACAATTCGAATTTCAAATAACTAAATTATATGAGCAAAGAAGGAAGTTTAGGTGCACCTATAAGACATCCTATAGATTTTGAGCATCCTGATTTTTTAAATCCTGAAAAGTTAGACGCTGAAATGAGAAGAGTGTTTGATATTTGTCATGGATGCAGGAGATGTTTTAATCTTTGCGACTCATTTCCAAAGTTATTTGACATGATTGATGAGTCTAAAAATGAGGATGTTGAAAGCTTATCTAGTGATCGATTTGCTCCTGTAGTTGATGCATGTACTTTGTGTGATATGTGTTTTATGACTAAATGCCCATATGTTCCACCTCATGATTTCGATTTAGATTTTCCACATTTAATGTTGCGATATAGAACAGCTCAAAAAAAATTAAGTAAATTACCAAATGTACCAACACAATTAGCCCAAATAGACCGAAACGCTAAAATTGGTGTGATGTTCTCTAAAATAGTTAACTGGGTATCAAATATTAAAAATAAATTAATTAGAAAAATATTAGAATTAATTACTGGAATAGATAAAAGAGTTCAGTTACCAAAATATAACTCAGAAACTTTTTCAAATTTTTTCAGAAAAAATAAAGATAAGATAAATTATCAAACACCTTCTAAAGATAGAAAAGTTGTTATCTATTCAACCTGTTTTGTAAATTTTAATAAAAAAAATACAGGTGTTGCCGCTTTAAAAGTTTTGAAAAAAAATGGTGTAGAAGTTCAGGAGGCTTACCCTGGTTGTTGTGGGATGCCATTTTTAGAGCAAGCAGATCTGCCAAAAGTTGTTGAACAAGCGAAAAAAGTTTCTAAGGATTTAATCGAATGGATTGATAAAGGATATAAAGTAGTAACCTTAACAGCTAGTTGTGGGTTGATGTTAAAATTTGAATGGCCTTTGTTATTACCAAACGAAGAAAAAATAAAAAAATTATCTGCAAATGTTATGGATATTGATGAGTATGTTGTGGATATTGCAAACAATGAGGGATTAGCAGAAGGATTAAATGAGATTGATGGAGGCGTAACTGTGCATCACGCTTGTCATGCAAGAGCACAGAACATGGGCATCAAAGCAAGAGATATGTTAAAACTAATACCAAACGTTAAAATTGATGTAGTTGAAAGATGTGCAGGTCATGGAGGAACTTTTGGAGTAATGAAAGAAACTCATGATTTAGCAAATAAAGTTGGAAGACCTACAGCTAGACAAATAAAAACTAAAAATAATAAGTATATGGCTTCTGATTGTCCTTTAGCTGGTAAACATTTAAAACAGTTAGAAGTCGATACAAACATATCTAATGATGAGGCACTACATCCTATCGAATTGATGGCAAAAAGTTATAACTTATGATCATGCCGAGAGAAAAAAAAGAAATTCAGAAAGAAGATATCATACCTTTAGATGTTTATACAGAAAAGAGACGCGAATTAAGAAAAAATATTGTTGATTATAAAAAAAATAGAAGAGTTGCTTTAGGTCCTTACGCCACTTTTTATTTTGAAAGTTATGAAACAATGTTAGCTCAAGTACAAGAAATGCTATATATTGAAAAAGGTGGCGATGAGCAACTTCAGGATGAGTTATCTGCCTACAATCCTTTAATACCTAATGGTAAAGAACTAACGGCAACTTTAATGTTTGAAATAGATAACCCTATTTCAAGAGCTGCGTTTCTTGGAAAAGCCGGTGGAATAGAAGAAACAGTATTTATGAAAATAAATGGTGATAAAATTAAAGCGGTCCCCGAAGAGGATGTTGATAGAACTTCTGCTGAAGGAAAAGCTTCTTCAGTACAATTTATTCATTTTAATTTTACCAATCATCAAATAGAAAAATTTAAATCTAATAGTTCAGAAATTGAGCTTGGTATTGATCACAAAGAGTATTCTCATAGCACAAAATTATCTAAGGAAAATATAGCCTCTTTATCTGCTGATTTTTATTAATTTACTCCCCAAATATTATCTGTTTTAATCCAACCTTCAAATTCTTCTGATGAAACTTTACACCAATTTTGTTCGCATTTTTCTATAATTAATAATCTTCCCTCTTTTATTTGAGCAATTGGTTTAGCAAAAGATGTAGGTTTTTTAAATAAAACTTTATCTTTCGTAGCTATTACTGAATTACTTTTTTTTAATTGAGAGATATGAATCCATCCGCTGTTATTTTTAAAATCAATAATTCGTCTAAAATTTTCTTTTTTATCGATTTGTTTTAAAGGTAAATTTATTTTCTTGTAAACATACTTGATGTCAGATTCAAAACTTGGTCCATAGCGCACGTTCACCTTACTTTTTTTAAGAGAAACGAATATTTCTTCTGCATTACTTGAGGTAATAAAAAATATTAAAAGAGAGAATATAAAAATATTATTTATTAGATTTTTTATTTTCACTTTTCTTTGTTTTATTTAATTTAACTTTTCTAAAGCTTAAATTTAATAAATCTATAATAAGAATAAATCCATTTAAATTTTGACCAATTTTTAATATTTTTTTTAAAACTTCATTAGCTAGCATTGTTCCAATTGTTCCTGCTACTGGTCCCAATATTCCTTCATATTCACAGTTTAATATTTCATCAGTAATAACTTCCTCTTGATAGAAGTCTCGTAAAGAAGGAGTATTTTTATCTACAAAATTAAAAGTAAAAATATGACCATCAAATTTACTAATTGCTCCAGTCACAAGAAATTTTTTATATTTTAAACTTAAATCATTTATTAAAAATTTACTTTCAAAATTGTCAGTACCATCAATAATGAAGTCATAATTTTTTATTATTTTTTCAAATTTTACTCTATCCATTTTAAAGTTATAAAGATTTATTTTTGTTTTTGGGTTTATTCTATTTAGTTTTTTTTTGGCAATCATAACTTTTGAGTGATTTAAATCTTTTTCATCATATAAACTTTGTCTATGAATATTTGATAGGCTAACGGTGTCATGATCAACAATTCCTAGTTTCCCAATGCCAGATCGGGTTAAAAAATCAGCTGCTGGACATCCCAGACCACCCATTCCAATTATTAAAACCTTTGAGTCTAGGATTTTTTTTTGTCCTAATGGACCTATGTTTTTTAAAATTATTTGTCTAGAAAATTTATCTATTTCTTTTTTGCTTAAATTTTTGCTCATTTTCCAGTAGAGCCAAAGCCACCTTCTCCTCTAATTGTTTCTGGTAAATCATCAGTTTCCTCAAGATCCATTTTAATTACAGGAGTTAAAATCATTTGTGCTATTCTATCTTTATTATTTATTAAAAAATCTCTTTTTCCGTGATTAAAAAGGATTACTTTTATTTCTCCCCTGTAATCACTATCAATAGTTCCAGGTGTATTTAAAACACTAATGCTGTTTTTTGCAGCTAAACCAGATCTTGGTCTTATTTGGATTTCGAAATCACTAGGAAATGCTACTGCAAGACCTGTTGGAACTAAACATGATGAGTTTGGTTTAAGATTGATGGGTTCTTTTACTAATGCCATTAAATCCATACCTGATGCACCTTCTGTTTTGTAAGCAGGTATTTCAACTGCAGGGTCTAACTTTTTGATAAGAACTTTTGCCATTAATTTAATTGATCAATTATTCTATCAACTATTTCATCAGAAATTCCAGATTTTTTTTTGTAAGAAAGTTTTTCTTTTTTAACGTCTCTGTTTTTATAATGAATTGTTACCTCATTATAATCAGAATTAAATCCTATGTCTTTATTTGATACATCATTAGAAATTATCCAGTCGCAATTTTTCTTGTTTAATTTGTCCTCTGCATTTTTATCAATCTCATTAGTTTCTGCTGCAAATCCAATGACAATCTCAGGTCTCATGTAGTTATGGTTAGACACATAATTAAGTATATCTATATTTTTTTCTAAGTTTAAATTTAAGTTATCTTGTTTTTTAATCTTATTTTTATATTTTTTATTAATTTTAAAATCAGCTACCGCAGCAGAAAAAATTGCTACATCAACAGGTAAATTTTCTTGAGTAGCAACTAACATTTCATCTGCTGTTTCAACTTTTATAAGATTAATATCTTTAGTTATTTCAAGATTAGTTGGACCTGATATTAATGTTGTATCAAAACCTTTTTTGGATAATGATTTTGCTAATTCATATCCTTGTTTACCACTTGATTTATTCGTAATAAAACGAACTGGATCTATGTATTCATTAGTTGGACCGGCTGTAACTAATGCTTTAAATTTTTTATTATTTTTTTGAGTTAAGAAATATTTATCAATTTCTTCAGCAATTACTGATGGGTCCGACATTTTACCCTCTCCATATTCACCACATGCCATGTCACCAACCTCTGGACCAATTAGTTTATATCCAAACTCTTTTAATTTTTTTATATTTGTTTTAGTAGTTGTATGCTCCCACATTCTTACATTCATTGCTGGAGCTAAAATAATTTCTTTATCTGAAGCTAAAACCACAGTAGACGCTAAATCATCAGTTGTTCCTTGGGCTAATTTTGAAATTGTATTTGCTGTAGCTGGTGCAATTACAATTAAATCTGCCCATCTTGAAAGTGAAATATGATCCATTTCAGCTTCATTTTCTACACTGAATAAATCGCTATATACTTTACCTTGAGAAAGCGACGTTACCGAAAGTGGAGTTACAAATTCTTTTGCACTTTTAGTAAGGATTGTCTTTATTTCTGCTCCATTCTTTTTAAAAAGCCTAATTGTTTCTAGACTTTTGTAGGCAGATATCCCTCCACAGATAATGAATAATATTTTCTTATTTAACAAATTTTTCATTTGCGGAATTAAAATACTATAAGGCCTAAAATTACAAGAAGTAATAAACCAATAATAGATTGATTTCTAAATGCTATCATTTCTGATTTCTTGTCATTTAAAGCGGTATACGAATTTGAATTTTGTGGAATTTGACCGCTAGCTAAAAATGTTAATGCTTGATTTGCTTTATCCATAATCTCAGGAAATTCTGGTAAACGTTTAATAACTTCTGATGTATTTTTTAACGTTTCATTCAGATTATTAATTGGATCTTTTGTTTCTTTAAGCCAATTCTCTAGTACAGGCTTTGAAGTTGTCCAAATATTTGTGTTTGGATTTAATTTTCTTGCTACACCTTCAACAACAACCATAGTTTTTTGCAACATTAATAATTGAGGTTGAGTCTGCATATTAAACTTTTCTGTTACATCAAACAATTGTTTGAGTAATTTACCTCCCGAAATATCTTTTACTTCTTGACCAAATATAGGCTCACCAATTGATCTCAAAGCTTGAGCTAGATCATCGATTGGTACTTCTTTAGGGACTAATCCAGCTACTAAGTGAACTTCAGCTACTTTGCGATAATCTCTTTGAATAAATCCAAATAAAATTTCTGCTAAAAACCTTTTACTAAGTTTATCTAACCTGCCCATAATTCCAAAATCTATAGGTACAATTTGACCACTATTATCAACAAAAATATTTCCTTGATGCATATCTGCATGAAAAAAACCATCTCTTACAGCGTGTCTTAAAAAATGTTGGATAATATCTTCAGCTATTTTATTAGTATCTAAATTTCTTTTCTTTAGCTCCTCAGCCTCTCTTATTGAAATTCCATCTATCCAATCCAAAGTCATTACATTTTCACTAGTAAAATTCCAATAAATTTCAGGAACTTTAAATCCAGCATCATTTTTAGTGTTTTCAGCATATTCATTAGCCGCAGCAGCTTCGAATCTTAAATCCATTTCAAGATTAGTTATTTCTTTAAGTAAAAAAACAACTTCAACCAGTTTTAATCTTTTTGTTTTTTTTACAAATGACTCAATAATAAATGCAAACAACATCATTGCATCTATTTCTTCATTAAATATTTTTTTTATATTTGGTCTTAAAATTTTTATTGCTACATCTTTAATTGTTCCATTGTCATTTATTTTTGCTTTATGAACTTGTGCAATTGATGCAGCAGCAACTGGTTCACTTAAATCAATTATTGAATTAAATACATCAACTCCAAGATCTTCTTTAATAATTTTTTTTGCTTCATGAATTGAAAAAGGGGGCAATCGATCTTGAAGTTTTTCTAGCTTTAAAGATAATTCTTCTCCGATTATATCTGGTCTAGTAGCAAGAAATTGACCAAGTTTGATGAAAGTTGTGCCCATAGATTCTAATGACCTAGATAGTTTTTCACCATCATCCTCAATTGAATTATTTTGTTCCTTTTTTTCAAATGAAATAGATAAAATTTGGAATAATATTGTTACAGCTAAAGGAGGTTTTTTAAATTTTGATGCAATTTTTAAAATATCTGATTTTGCAATTTTTCTTCCTAATTTAAATAAAGTAATAAATTTTTTAATCATTAAATTTTCCAACCACTATGAATTGAAACAATACCACCAGAAAGATTTCTATAAGAACATTTATGAAAATTATTTTTTTCCATCAACTCTATTAATTCATCTTGATTAATAAATTGTTCAATACTTTTGATTAAATATTCGTAAGGTTCTTTTTCTCCAACTACAAACTGACCAATAATAGGAATGAGTTTTGAATAATTTTTATATACAAAATCAAGATTTGAATTTTGAATCTTAGAAAATTCCAGACATAGATAGCGTCCACCAGGCTTTAAAACTCTATAGGCTTCTGAAAGTGCTTTATTTAAATTTTTTGTATTTCTTAGCCCAAAGCTAATAGTGTAATAATCAAATGAATTTTCTGTTATTGGTAATTTTTCTGCTGGAGAAATAACCCATTTTACATTTTTGTAATTGGATAATTTTTGCTTTCCTTTACTAATCATTCCTTTATTAGGGTCTACACAAGTAATTTCAGCTTCTTTATTTGTGCTATCTAAAAATAACTTTCCAACATCCCCCGTCCCACACGCAACGTCTATTAATTTTCTACTAATTCTCGGATTCATCATATTGATTAAACTTTTTTTCCAATATCTATGTACACCCATAGACATAAAGTCATTCATCAAGTCATATTTGTTGTAGACCTGATTAAATACAGTTTCTACAAGTCCTTTTTTATTTTGAAGATTTTGTTGCATAAAAAAATATATATTGAATATAGTATCAAATGCCAGAATTACCAGAAGTAGAAATTGTTAGACAATCCCTTCATAAAAAGATCAAAAAAAAAAGCATAAAAAAAGTAATAATTAGAAACAGAAATTTAAGGTTTAAAATACCAAGTGATTTTGAAAGTTTTCTTAAAAATAAAAAAATAATTGAAGTTAGTAGATTTTCAAAATATTTGATTATCCATTTTCAAAATGATGATTATTGTTTAATCCATTTAGGAATGTCAGGAACAATTCATATTCTTGATAAGAAAAAGCCTGTAAAATTTACGAATACTAGTTTTTATCATTCACCTTTTTTACCTAAAAAACACAATCATGCAGAGTTTATATTTGATAGCTTGAAAGTAATTTATAATGATCCAAGACGTTTTGGATTTTTTGAAATAATTAAAAATTATCAAGATCTACAGAGAAGATTTAAATCAATGGGACCTGAACCATTTAGTGATAAATTTAGCTTAAATTATGTAGTTAATTATTTTAAGAAAAAAAATAAGGATATAAAAAGTTTCTTACTTGATCAGAGATTTGTTTCTGGAATAGGTAATATTTATGCAAGTGAAATTCTTTTCGCTAGTAAAATAAATCCATTTAAAAAGGCGAAAAGACTTAACAAAAATGAATGTTTAAATATTATTTTAAATTCTAAGAAAATACTTCAACAGGCAATTAATAAGGGAGGTTCAAGTATAAGAGATTTTAAAGATATTTCAGGTAACAAAGGTACCTTCCAAAAGGAGTTTAAAGTCTATCAGCAAGACGGAGCTGATTGTAAGCGCACGAAGTGTAAAGGCATTATAAAAAAAAAGGTAACATCAAATAGGTCAACTTTTTTTTGCGTTTCTTGTCAAAAATAGTTAAATATTTAGTTGACCACTATAAATTCTCAAGCTATACCCCTGCGCAGATGGCAAACACAAAATCAGCAATTAAGAGAATTAGAAGAATTTCTAAACAAACAGCGGTAAATAAAGCTAGAAAGAGCAGGTTTAAAAATGCTCTTAAGAAAATGAACCTTCTAATTGATAGTAAAAAGAAAGATGAAGCTCTAAAGTTTTTACCAAAGTTAAACTCTGAGTTGATGAAAATTGCTAAAACAGGAATAATAAAAAAACAAAATGCTTCTAGAAACGTTTCTAGAATTACTAAAAAAATAGCTGCAATCTAAACGTTAGCTAAATATTTAAACAACTCCTGATATCTACATTATATATTTAAGATTTATCTTAAGTTACTATATTTAGATTTAGTAAATATTTGTATTGTGGACATTCAATCTATATTTGATTCAATTTTAATTCAATCAATTTTTTGATTCAATCTATATTTGATTCAATTTTAAATTTTAATTTAGATCTAAACTAAAATTGATCTGCAACATTATAAATCACAATCGTAGATTTTATTTTTTTTTTTATTTTTCTTATTAACTTGTTGCAAATTTTTTTAAATCGTTCTAACTGAGATTTCCCCTTAAGTTATGAATAAATTAATAAATACAAAAAATATTAATAATTTTTCTTCTGAAAGCTTTGAATGGAAGCAAGTGCAGAATGAAATGAAAAATAAACTAGGCTTAGAAGTATATGAGAGCTGGTTAAAAAAGATTTCTTTTGTAGAGGAATTCAATAATTACTTATTATTATCAGTTCCAACAAGATTTATTAGAGATTGGATTACATCAAGGTATTTAGATCAAATATTACAAATAATTAAATTATATAAAAAAGACATTATTAGAATTGAGTTCAAAATAGTTGAAAAAGCTCAAGATATCAATTTAAAAGAAAATAATATTAAAGAGAATAATACTAATGAAAATATTTCATTTATAAAAGACTCTTACCTTCAGTATAATCGAATTGATCCAAATAAAAGATTTGATAATTTTATAACAGGTTCGAGTAATAAATTAGCATATGAAGCTTCTTTAAAAGTTTCAGAAAATATATCTCATTACAATCCACTTTATATTTATGGTGGTGTTGGAATGGGAAAAACTCACTTATTAAATTCAATAGGTTTAGAGCTTAAAAAAAATAATAAAGTAATGTTTATTTCTGCCGAACGTTTCATGTATCAGTTTGTAAAATCAATTAAATCAAACGACATGGTTAAGTTTAAAGAATATTTTAGAAATACAGATATTTTATTAATCGATGATATCCAGTTTATAAGTGGAAAAGAGGCTATGCAGGAGGAGTTCTTTCATACATTTAATGCATTACTTGATAAGGGATCTCAAATAATTGTATCAGCTGATCGATCACCAAACAAACTATCAAGGATTCAAGAAAGAATTAAATCAAGATTTTCTGGTGGATTAGTTGTTGATATTCAAAAGCCCGACCTTGAGTTAAGAAAAAAAATAGTTGAAAAAAAAACTGAAGAGTTGAATGCTTTGTATTCCGAACAATTACAAGTTTCTAGAGAAATTAAAGATTTTATAAGCAATGAAATAACTGGAAGTGTAAGAGAATTAGTTGGTGCGATAAATAGAGTTGTTTCATTCTCAAGAATCTACAACAAAGTCCCAAATCTTGCTGAAACTAAAATAGTTTTAAAAGATTTATTAAATTTAGCAGAAAATAAGGTTACAATAGATCTAATTCAGACAATTGTTTGTAAGTTTTTCAAAATCAGCAAAAATGAGATGCTATCATCTAGAAGATCAAGATATTTGGTAAGACCTAGGCAAACAGCAATTTATTTAACTAAAATTTTGACTTCTAAATCATTACCTGAAATTGGAAGAGAATTTTCTAACCGAGACCATACAACAATAATTCATTCAGTAAAAACTATTGAAAAGATAAAAGAAAAAGATTCTGAGATGGTTGATAATATAAATAAATTAAAAAACCAGATTTTATATAATAATAAAGAAAATGAAATTTAACGTTAATCAACAAGACCTTCAGCAAGCATTAAATTATTGCCAAGGAGTTATTGAAAAAAGAAGTACATTACCAATACTTTCTAATATTTTGTTAGATGCAAGCAATTCAAAACTTACTATCACTGCGACTGATCTAGATTTAATATTTATACATCAATTAAATAATGTAGAAATTCTAGAGGAGGGCAAAACAACCACAACTTCCTCAATCATGTATGATATTATAAGAAAGTTTAACTCAGGAAAAAAAATAAATCTTTCTCTAACAGATATAAGTAAATTACAGGTAGAGTCTGAAAAATCTATTTTTAATTTGAATTGTATAAGTGCAACAGAGTTTCCACTGACAGATGAAAATTTTAATCAAAATGAATTTATAATTAAATCAAAACAATTATTGAAATTATTAAATAAGTGTAAATTTTCAGTTTCTAATGACGAAACAAGACATTACCTAAGTGGAATTTATTTTCATCAAACAGAAGTTGAAGATAAAAATTATTTAACAGCAGTTGCAACTGATAGTCATAGAATGTCTATTTCAAAAATTAGATTAGAGGAAAAAATTGATTTTGATCCAATAATTTTACCTAAAAAAACAATTTTTCAACTTTGCTCTTTATTAGATAGCTATGATGGAGATGTAAAAGTTTCAAATGTGAAATCAAAAATAAAATTTGAATTAAATAATAGTATTTTAATTTCGAAACTTATTGATGGAAAATTTCCTAATTACATTCAAGTTATACCTAAAAATAATCAAAAAAAATTAGAAATAGATTTAAAATTATTTTTAAACTCAGTTGATAGAGTAGCATCTGTTTCATTAGATAAAAAAGATGGTGTGAAATTCAATTTATCTAAAGACACTTTAGATCTGTCAGTAAATAATACTAACAGCGGTGATGGTAAAGAAACTTTAACTGCTAAGTTTGATCATGATTTAGAGATAAGTTTTAACTCTAGATATTTGATAGATGTTGCTTCACAACTAGATGGAGATAGAGTTGAAATTTTCTTTAATGATACAGGTTCACCAGCACTGATAAAAGACCCGGGTGATTTCGATAGTATTTTTGTTGTTATGCCTATGAAGGGCTAATTAATTAAATCTAATTCTGAATAAATATTTTTTTCAAGAATTTGAATAAATTTTTCCTTTGTTAACCCAGAGGGAATTGGTTTTAGAATAGAGATTGTAATTGTTTTATTAGATTTCTTTTTACTTTTTTTAGGCCACACATATCCAGAATTAATTGCAACTGGCTGACAAGCTACATTTAGCTCTTCATATATTCTCGAAGCACCTTTTTTAAAAGGTGGTCTTTCATCTGGAAGAACTCTAGTTCCTTGAGGAAAAATAATTAAAGGTCTATTAGAAGTAGCCATCATTTTTGAAATATCGTCAAAAAAACCCAAGTTATCTTTTGTAACTTTGTTTCTTTTTATTGAAATTGATCCTATTTTTTTTAAGTACCAACCAAAAATTGGAATTAACAATAATTCTTTTTTTAGAATAAATACAGGTGAGTTAAAGATTGTTTGTAAATAAAAAGTTTCAAACATTGATTGATGAGATGCTGCTATAAAAAATTTTTCATTATTGATAATGTTTTCTCTTCCTTTGATTGAAATTTTGACTGAAAGAACAAACCTTAAACAAAAACTAGCCCAATGGCCCATTAATTTACCTCCCATCAAAACAACCTGTTTAGGAAAAAAAAATGATGGTAAAAAAATTATTGAAATAAAGATGATTCCAGTGAAAAACAATATTGAAAATAAAAAGTTTCTTATCATTTTTGTCAAAAGCTAAATTATATCTTTATGCTTTTGTCTTTTTCTTATTACTTTAATTTTTGATCCCTTTATTAATAATTCTATTGGTTTAGGTCTTAAATTATAATTTGAGCTAAGTGACATTCCATAAGCTCCCACATCGCATATTGCTACTAAATCTTTTTCATTCAACACTTGAAATTTTTTTAATGTAACAAATTTATCTGTACTTTCACAAATAGGACCAACAAATTCATATGGTTTTTTTGATGTTTTGTTAGATTTAGTAACAGGTAAGGTTTTATGAAACGCACCATACAAAGCAGGTCTCATTAAATCGTTCATTGCAGCATCTAAAATTATAAATTTTTTACTTCCGCTATCTTTTATATAGATTATTTTTGACACTAATGTCGCGGTATCGCCAATAATTGATCTACCTGGCTCAAATATGATTTTAACTTTATGTTTTCTTAAAAATTTTAGAATAGCTGTGTTGTATTTTTTATAATTAAGTTTTTTATTTTTA
>CACEJN010000012.1 GCA_902559935.1 uncultured Pelagibacteraceae bacterium
ATTTTTAGTTAAATTATCTACAGCTGTAGCTTATTTGATTGGTGTTCCAAATTATGACTCTATGGCAGGAAAATATTATGCAAGATTTTATGTAAAACATGAAGATGCTAGCGACTCCTATTTAAGAAAAGCTTATAGAAATATGGACCTTCATACGGATGGCACTTATGTAAAAGAGACAACTGATTGGTTGCTAATGAGCAAACTAGAGGAGAAAAATGTTGAAGGTGGAGAAACGGCTTTGCTTCATTTAGATGATTGGGAACATTGTGATGATTTATCAAATGACCCTGTTGGCAAACAAAATTTTATTTGGGGATCTCCAAAAAGTAAAAATGTAGATTATAAGGTTGAACATCCAGTATTTTCATCTGATGCAAATGGTAAGCCAATTATTTCTTATATTGATCAATTTCCTGAACCAAAAAATATGGCACAAGGTAATTTTTTGCAAAGGTTATCAGATGCACTGGAAGAAAGTAAAAATAAAGTAATTACTAAACTACCAGTAGGTTGCTCTATAATTGCAAATAATTATTTTTGGCTTCATGGAAGAAAACCTTTTAGAGAAAATAAAGAATTAAGTAGAGAATTGCTAAGAATCAGGGGTTATTTTTTTTAATTCTAAACAATTCAAATTTTCGAGTTCTTTAACACAATTTTTAGGCGAACATAATAAAACCGCATAAAATGAGGCTTATTTTGTGATAAATTTGCAACAATAATATTAAATTACTTTAAATAAAATTTTTTTTTACACATTAATAATCATTCAGCTATAAGTATGGCTAAGTTAACTTAAATTTAAAACGAAGATAAGGTATTAAAATGAAGAAATTAATTATTGCAATAAGCTCGATATGGTTGCTTACGGTTTCAAGCGCAATGAGCATTGAGTTTAGACCTTCAATAGGTATATCGGGAAATATGGCTGTTTACGCTGCGACTGGTACTGAAGAAAACTTTAATTTAACAGGTGCTGCAGTTGATACTACCGTGAATGAACATGGTGCATTTGTAGCTGAATATGGTTCAATATTTCTAGAAGCTGCATTAAACGATGTGGTATCTGTAGGTTTGGATTATGCTGGAAGTTTTGAAACACCAGAAAACGTATCAAATGAAGATCAAGGTAACCAAAGAACAGTTTCAGCTGAGTTTAGTGATTTAACAACAATATATGCGAAAGTTAATGTTCCATTAGGTGGCACATACTTAAAAGTTGGAATGTCTCAAGTTGATGTTACTTCAAATGAAAATGGTGGTTCAGGAAATACTTATGGGAATGCTAGTACTGATGGCCTTACAGCAGGTTTAGGATACAATCATGAAGTTGATAATGGTCTATCTGTAAGATTAGAAGTTACTGTTAGTGATTTTGGTGATGTTTCAGTAGATAATGGACAAACAAATAAAACTAAAATTACAGTAAAAGAAATGATAGGTGCAAGAGGTACTTTATCAATTGTTAAGTCATTTTAATTAAGTTTTAATTAAAAATTTTAAAGCCCCCATTAATATGGGGGCTTTTTTTTTACACGCTGTTATAATATCAACATGAATTTAGGCTTTATTGGTACAGGTAAAATTGCATTCTCAGTAATAACTGGAATATGCAAATCTAGTATTTCTTACAAAAAAATAGTTATTTCCCCTAGAAATAAAAAAATAGCAGCAGAGTTAAAGAGAAAATTTAAAAAAATTGAAATAGCTAGAAATAATCAGCAAATTATAGATCAATGTAATTGGGTATTTTTATCTGTGACACCGTCTGTAGGTGAAAAAATTATTAAACATTTAAAATTTAGATCTAAACAAACAGTCATTAGTTTTATTTCTACTATTACTTTATCGCAATTAAAAAAAGCAATTAAAGTAAAAGCAAAAATTGTACGAGCAATACCTCTACCACCAATTTCTTTAAAGAAAGGCCCCATACCCATTTGCCCTCCTAATTCAAAAGTAAAAGCATTTTTTAATAATCTGGGAACAACTGTAGAAATTAAAAATGAAAAATCTTCAATAAATTTTTGGTCAACATCTGGAATGATGGCACCTTTTTATGAGATGTTGCGAGTGATGACAGATTGGTTAGTTAAAAGAGGAGTAAAAAGAAACAACGCTCAAAAATATATTACATCTTTATTTTTAGCTTTATCTGAAGACGCTGTAGTAAATTCAAAAGAAAATTTAAAAAATTTAGTTAAAGAGTCTCAAACGCCTAGAGGACTAAATGAACAGGGTGTTAAAGAATTAACTAAAGCTGGATTTTATAAATCTCTAGAAAAAACTTTAAATAGTATTCACAAAAGACTAAACAAATAAATCAAATGTCTGAAAATATTTTAGAGATTAATAATTTAAGTAAATATTTTGGTGGATTAGCTGCAGTTTCAGATTGCTCAATAAAAGTTAAAAGAGGAACAATCACTGGTATCATTGGACCTAATGGATCTGGTAAAACAACTTTATTTAATTTAATTGCTGGAAACTTAAAATCGTCAGGTGGCAATGTTGTTTTCGATGATGAAAACATTACGGATGTTCCATCGTATGAATTATTTTCTAAAGGGCTGTTAAGAACATTTCAAATTGCACATGAGTTTTCAAATTTATCCGTTTTAGAAAATTTAATGATGGTTCCGGGAAATCAATCTGGAGAAAAGATAATGACTGCATTATTTAAACCAGGTTTAGTTGCAAAAGAAGAGACTATTGTTAAAGAGAAAGCGAAAGAAGTTGTTGAATTCTTAAATCTAGGACATCTATCTAACGAGCTTGCTGGAAATCTTTCAGGTGGACAAAAGAAATTGTTAGAACTTGGAAGAACTATGATGGTTGATGCAAAATTAGTATTATTAGATGAAGTAGGGGCTGGAGTTAATAGAACTTTGTTAAAAGATCTTGGAACTGCAATAGAAAAGTTAAATAAAGAAAAAGGTTATACTTTTTGTATGATCGAACATGATATGGATTTTATTGGAAGATTGTGTGATCCAGTGATTGTAATGGCTGAGGGATCAGTATTATTTGAGGGTACAGTTGAGGAAGCCAAAAAGGATGAAAAAGTAATTGAAAGCTATCTTGGCAGAGGATCAAAATTAAAGGATACAAACTAATGGCATATTTTGAGGGAATAGAAATGACAGGAGGCTATGGTAATGGTCCTGACATCATTAGTTCGTGTTCTGTTAATGTTAATAAGGGTGAAATAGTTTCTATTCTAGGTCCAAATGGGGCTGGTAAATCAACAGCCATGAAAGCAATGCTGGGTTTATTAAATTTAAAATCTGGTTCAGTTATGATTGATGGCAAAGATATTTCAAAATTGTCACCACAAGACAGAGTTAAACAAGGTATTTCTTTTGTACCACAGACTAAAAATGTTTTTGCAGGCATGACTGTTGAAGAAAATTTAGAAATGGGTGCATTTCTTGTTGATAATGAAATTAAAAATATAATTGAGGAAATTTACGAATTGTTTCCAATTTTAAGAGAGAAAAGAAATCAAATGGTTGGTGAACTTTCTGGAGGTCAAAGACAACAAGTAGCTCTAGGTCGAGCTTTAATGATTAAACCCACTGTTTTAATGTTAGACGAGCCAACTGCCGGGGTATCACCAATTGTGATGGACGAATTATTTGATCATATTGTAAAAGTAAAAAGAACAAACGTTGCCATCTTAATGGTAGAGCAAAATGCAAAACAAGCTTTAAGCATTTCAGATAGAGGCTACGTATTAGTTACTGGAGAAAATCGTTATTCAGGAACTGGAAAAGAATTATTAGACGATCCAAGAGTAAGAAGCTCTTTTTTGGGAGGTTAATGGATTTTATAAATGCAATAATTCTTCTATTAAATTATATTTTTATTCCAGCATTAACCTATGGTTCTCAGTTAGCGCTAGGTGCAATCTTTGTTACACTCATATATGGAATTTTAAGATTTGCTAATTTCGCTACTGGTGACATGATGTCTTTTGGAACCATGACTACGATCTTATTTACATGGTATTTTCAATCTTTAGGTGTCTCTTTAGGTGTTTTACCTACTGCTCTGCTAGCCATTCCATTTGGAATTATTTTTATGATTTTTTACATGCTTTTAATAGATAAATTTGTATTCAAATATTATAGACATCAGAAAAGCCCTCCAGTTCAATTTGCAATGGTAAGTATAGGTGTAATGTTTGTGACGCAAGCAGTAGTAAGAATAATAATTGGACCTGCTGATAGAAGATTTTTTGATGGAGAAAAATTTATTATTAAAGCTCGTGAATTTAAAGAGATGACAGGTTTAAACGAAGGTCTTGCATTAAAATCGACTCAAGTAATAACTATTTTTGTAACAATAGTTCTAGTATCTCTTTTATTTTGGTTCTTAAATAGAACCAAAACTGGAAAAAGTATGAAAGCTTATTCTGATAATGAAGATCTTGCTTTGCTATCAGGTATTGATCCAAAAAAAATAGTTTTAGTTACTTGGATTATTGCTGGTATTTTGGCTACAATAGGTGGAGCTTTGTATGGTTTGGATAAAAGTTTTAAACCATTTACTTACTTTAATAATATGCTCCCTATTTTTGCTGCGGCAATTGTTGGAGGAATTGGAAATCCGTTTGGAGCCTTTTTAGGTGGATATGTAATTGCTTTTTCAGAAATTTTATTAACTTATGCCTATAAAAAATTCTTTATGTATATTTTACCAGAGAGTATGGAGCCAAATAGTTTAGTTCAACTACTGTCTACAGATTACAAGTTCGCAGTCTCTTTCTCCATTCTGGTAATAGTTTTAATTTACCGGCCCTCGGGAATATTTAAGGGGAAAGTATTGTGAGGAAAAATCTAAACGTAATTGCAGCTTATAGCATCATGATGGTGCTTATTTTTATGGTCGGTATATTTCAGTCTTGGAATATAGCTTTATCAATATTTAATCTTTGTTTGATCTCTGCAGTAATGACAATGGGTGCAAATATTCAATGGGGATATGCTGGTTTAATTAATTTTGGAATTATGGGTTATACAGCTTTAGGTGGTTTGGCTGCGGTATTAATATCCGTCGATCCTGTTCAAGAAGCTTGGAGGGCAGGAGGTTTCGATATTCTGATGTCGTTATGGCTTATAGTAGTAATGGTATTAGTTATTCGCTTTATTTTAAAAAGATTTGAAAAATCAAAAATAAGAACATACAGCATAGCTGCAATAATAATTTCAGGTATTTTGCTTATTAGATTTTCTGCAGAGCCAGGCATAGAAGCTATTGAAGCAGTTGATCCTGCTAAAACTGGTTTCCTAGGAGGATTTGGATTACCAATAATTTTTTCTTGGATAGTCGGAGCTCTTTTTGCAGGTGGTTTAGCTTTTATAGTTGGAAAAGTTGCGCTTGGTCTTAGAGCAGATTATTTAGCTATTGCTACTCTTCTTATTTCCGAAATTGTTATTGCGATTATTAAACACGAAGATTGGCTCACAAGAGGAGTTAAAAATGTTATTGGATTAAAAAGACCTGCACCTTATGAAGTAGATCTTCAAACAACTGATTGGTTTATTAAATTAGTTGAAAAGTTTAATTCAGGAAAATTAAGCGTAATTGATAATTTAGCTGATAGACAAGCTGCTTTAAACCAACTTGTTATTGAAGGTTCGTCAGTATTTGTAAAACTTTGTTATTCAGGATTATTCTTAATAGTAGTAATTATTCTTTTAATTTTAACTCAAAAAGCTCTTTATTCTCCATGGGGAAGAATGATGAGGGCAATTAGAGATAATGAAGAAGCTGCAAATGCAATGGGTAAAAATGTTGTTAAACAACATTTGTTAATTTTTATTTTAGGCTCAGCAATTGTCGGAATTGCTGGTGCAATGTTGGTTACGCAAGATGGCTTGTTTACTCCAGGAAGCTATAGACCTATGAGATATACGTTTTTGATTTGGGTAATGGTAATTGTTGGAGGGAGTGGAAATAATTTTGGAGCAATTTTAGGAGGATTTGTTGTTTGGTTCTTATGGATTGAAGCTGCACCAATATCATTATTCTTAATTAATTTTTTCACAGCGGGAATTCCTGAAACAAATGCACTTAAAGCTCATTTAATTGAAAGCGTTCCTTATTTCAGATTTTTAATGATGGGATTAGGTTTGTTGTTCATAATGAGGTATCGACCTAAAGGTATACTTCCTGAAAAAATAGAAATAAAGTAAACATAATGAAATATATTATATTAGGTGCTGCTGCTGCTTGGGCTTTGTATATGGCTGACAAGTATTTATTCTTTTAATGAATAAAAATCTTTTGCTACTCATTTTAAGTCAGATTTTTGCTTTTACAGCTGCCCCAGTCACTGTTTTTTTAAGTGGTATAATTGGTTCGAAATTTAGCCCAATAAAATCTTTAGCAACTCTTCCAATGGCTTTATCAGTTGTTGGAATTGCGTTATTTGCTTTTTTTGCAGCAAAGCTAATGAGTTTGATTGGACGAAAATTAGGATTTATTTATGCATCAATCGGCACATGCTTTGCATCTCTTTTAACTGCATACTCTATAATAATAGAGAGCTTTATCTTATATAATTTAGGATGCTTTTTAATTGGCGGAGGAATAGCTTTCAGTCATCAATATCGTTTTGCAGCAGTCGAGGTTGTAGATAAAGATTATGCACCAAAAGCAATTTCTATCATTTTGTTAGCAGGAATAGGTTCAGCGTTTATTGGCCCAAATATTGCAAATATTTCGAAAGGATTTATTCCTGATCATATGTATGCAGGTTCTTATCTTGCTCTTGCAATATTATCTATTTCATCAACAATTTTTTTATTTTATTTTCAGGAAACTAAAAAGACATCAAACAATCAATATAAAACTGGAAGAAGTTTTTTCGAACTTATGTCACAACCAAGATTTCTGCAGGCACTTGTAGCTTCAGCTTTTGCTTATGCTGTAATGACTTTTTTAATGACGGCCACACCTATAAGTATGCACTTGATGGAGAAAATAAGTTTGTCCAAGACTGGATTTGTTATCCAGCTTCATATAGCAGCCATGTTTTTACCTTCACTAATTACTGGAAATTTAATCAAAAGGTTTGGTCATAGTAAAATTATGTATATGGGAGTTTTATTATTTTTAGTCACAATTATTGTTAGTTTATTTGAACAAAATTTTATTAATTATTTGATTGCTCTTATTTTTCTGGGGCTAGGATGGAATTTTTTATTTATTTCAGGAACGAGCTTACTTGTTTTGTGTTACAGAGAAGAGGAGAAATTTAGAGCTCAAGGGTATAATGATTTAATTGTTTATTCTATACAAGCGGCAGCCAGTTTATCTGCTGGAGTATTTCTTAGCTTAACTAGCTGGAAAACTATGAATTTAATATGTTTGATTTTTCTAATTATAATAGCTCTTTCTACGATAAGAGCTGATTTAAAAAAAAACCCCAGTAATTAAATTACTGGGGTTTTTTGAATTAAGATAAAAAATTATCTTTGTTTTTTAGTTTTGAATTTTCCGCCTTTAACTTCTTGTTCTAAGAAAGAACCTTCAGCTTCACCAACATCAGTAAAAGTTACTCCAGTAGCACCTTCGTAATTAATCTTTTTACCTTTTGCTAGTAAATCCAAACCTTTCTTAAGTTCACCTGGGTAAATCTTTTTTCCAGGAGCGTTAGCAACATCCATTACATTTTTTGCAATAGATGCTCTGTCAGCAGAATTACCTGCTTGCATTGCAAGAACGATTAAAGCAGCTGCATCGTAAGACTCAGCTGTATATGGACCAGATGCTTCTACACCTCCAGCTTTTGCAACTTCAGCAAAAATACCAGCACCTTTACCAGTAGAACCCGGCATTGATCCAAATAGCATACGCTGCTGACACAATTGCCAACAGAGCTTGGGCAGTACAAATATTACTTGTAGCCTTATCTCTTCTTATATGTTGTTCCCTAGTTTGTAATGATAATCTGTAAGCTTTGTTACCGTGTCTATCAACAGACACCCCTACAATTCTTCCAGGCATAGATCTTTTATATTCGTCTTTAGTTGCAAAGAAGGCTGCATGGGGTCCACCATAACCCATTGGAATTCCAAATCTTTGGGAACTTCCTACAGCAATATCTGCTCCCAGTTCTCTTGGTGTTTTTAACTTAGCAAGTGCTAATAAATCACAAGCTAAAATTGCTTTACCATTTTTTTTATGAATTTTACTTATTGCTTCGCTAGGATCTTTTATATCTCCTAATGTTCCCGGATATTGTAATATACCACAAACTAAATCTTCTTTTAATTGATCTAATACTTTATCTTCATTACCAACAAGTACTTTTAATCCCATTGGCTCTGCTCTTGTTTGAATTACATCAATTGTTTGTGGGTGACAATTTTCTGAGACAAAAACTAAATTGCTATCCTTTTTATTTAATCTATGACTTAATCCCATTGCTTCTGCCGCTGCTGTTCCTTCATCCAATAAAGATGCATTTGCGATATCCATTCCTGTGAAATCAACTATCATTTGTTGGAAATTAAGCAGCATTTCCAATCTTCCTTGAGCTACCTCGGGTTGATAAGGTGTATAAGAAGTGTACCAACCTGGATTTTCTAAAATATTTCTTAGAATTACATATGGAGTATAAGTTCCATAATAACCCATCCCTATAAAGTTAGAATAAATATGATTTTTTTTCGAAATTGCTTTTAATTTTCTTAATGCTTCATATTCTGAATTAGACTCACCAATATTTAATTCATCTTTCAATTGGATCTTTTCTGGAACTGTACTTTTTATTAAATCATCTAGTGATTTGTAATTAAGTTGCTTAAGCATTTTATTTTGATCTTCATCTGAAGGTCCAATGTGCCTTTTTAAAAAATCTTTTTGAGAATTATGTAACATTAGCTAGTACTCTCCTTTGCAAATTTATCGTATTCTTCTTTGTTCATAAGGCTATTCATTTCAGATTGATCTTTCATTTTAAGTTTAAAAAACCATGCTGAACCCTCTGGATCTTCATTAATTTTAGAAGGATCATCTACAATAGCTTGATTAGTATCTACTACTTCACCACTAACTGGAGTATAAACATCACTAGCAGCTTTTGTAGACTCTACTACTCCTGCAGTACCATCTTTTTCAACATTAGATCCTTTTTCAGGAAGTTCTGCAAAAACGATGTCGCCAAGCATTTCTGTTGCATGTTTTGTAATTCCTATTGTGGCTACATCTCCCTCCAAAGTAATCCACTCATGTTCTTTAGAAAATTTTACTTCACTCATTAATTTACTCCTTTCACATAATTTTTTTTATAAAATGGTAATGCACAAACATTTGCTGGATGTTTTTTCCCTCTTACCTCAAGCAAAATTTTAGTATCAACCTTTGAAAACTCTTTATCAACATAACCCATCGCTATAGGACCGTTTACACTTGGTCCAAAAGTTCCACTAGTTATCTCACCAATTTGTTTATCAGTATCATTAAAAATTTTAGTTTTTTCTCTAGCAATCAATCTACCTTCAGGCTTAATCCCTACTCTTATTTGGCTTGCTCCATCTTGCATTTGGTTCATAATTTTTTTTGATCCAATAAAATCCCCATTTGATAATCTAGATTTTGAGATTGCCCATCTAAGGTTTGCCTCAACTGGTGTTTTATTAATATCTAATTCGTGACCATATAAACATAATCCAGCTTCTAATCTCAAGGTATCTCTTGCCCCAAGTCCTATAAGTTGTGCTCCTTTTTCTATTAAATTTTCAACGAATTTTTCAGCTTTATCGTTGGAAATTGAAATTTCAAATCCATCTTCCCCTGTATAACCTGATCTTGTGACAAATAATTTTTGATTATCAGAAACGAACCAATTTCCTGTCATAAAATTAAGTTGATCAACCCCATTTATAATTGAGTTTAAAATTTCAACAGATTTAGGTCCTTGAATTGCTATCAAAGATCTATTGTTATCTAAATTCATTTTAAATTTTGAACCTAATAAATTAGATAAAATCTCAAAATCTTTATCTTTGCATGCAGCATTTAAGATAATTAAATACCCTTCTTCTATTTTAGTGATAATTAAATCATCATAAATTCCAGCATCCTCATTCATTAAAAAACTATACTTAGAGCAGTTTTGTTTTAGATTTTTTAAATCTAATGGAAAAATCTTTTCTAATTCTTCTGTTAAACTTTCATCACCATATATAAATAATTGACCCATATGAGATACATCAAATATTCCAGAATTCGATCTTGTGAATTTATGTTCTTCAATAATGCCTTTGCTATACTGAATGGGCATTTCATAACCAGCGAATTCAACAAACTTAGCGTTGTTACTTTGATGAAGTTTATTTAGCGATGTTTTTTTTATTTCCATATTAACTCTTCTGTGCCCCCTCTGTCTTGGTGCCTGAGAGATTTGCTCCTTCGGCGAGAATAATTCTCTTTCCAGAGTTAATATGTACGGTCCTTTTGCCTGAGAGTTTCCGGGGTGGTTGCTCCTTCGGCGCTACAAAAGTAGTCTCTCCCGTATGTAAATATATAACACATTTAAAATATTTATGTGAAATTTATTTAGCTACATTTTTGACAAGTAATGGAGACAAAAACTGAATAACTACCGCTGTTATAACTACCGCTCCACCAAAAAGCACTGTAAGTGGTGGGTTTTCATTTGCAAACATCCATGCCCACAAAGGTCCTAACACAGCTTCAGTTAACATAATTATTCCAACAAATGCAGAGGGAGTTGATCTTGCTCCAATTGTTATAAGTATAAAACCAAGTCCAACTTGAAAAAATCCTGCAATAAAACCTAAAAAAATATCATTTATTGAAACAATAATACTTGGTGACATAAACAAACCTATTAATGTTGCAAAAATTCCAGCAACTAGTTGTAAAGGTATCATGTCAACTTTAGGATATTTTCTAACAATTAAAATTAAGATCGCAAATGATATTGGCATAATGAATGCAACTAAGTTTCCGGTCATTTGACCTGGTGTTAGTGAAGTTCCCAACATTAAAATGATACCAACCACTGCTGTAATAATGCAAGTTAATGTAATTTTTGAAATTTTTTCTTTTAAGAATACATAACCAAAAATTGCTAAAAACAAAGCTTGAGTTTGAATTATAAAGTTTGCATTGGCTACCGTTGTTTCGTACATAGCAAATACATAGCTAGCAAATCCAATTGATAAAATTATACCTCCAAATAAACCTGGAATTCCGGATTTATAAAGAGCACTGAAAATTTTTCTTTTGTAAGTAAATATTAAAAAAATTGTAATTACTCCAATAAAGAAAAGTGATCTCCAAAATAATATTTGCCAAAGTGTAGATCCATCGAAAGACTTAACAATTAAACCTCCAAAACTTAATGCACAAGCTCCTAAAAAAACTAAAAAAGGACCTGGTATTTTTGATAAGAAATTCATTAAATTTGTGATAGTAAATTTTGAGTTTCCATTTCATATAACTTAAATAAAGTTTCTGCATCAGATAAATTAATCTCTTTAAATTTTATTTTTGAACCAGGAGACATCTGTACTAATCGGTCATAATCTACACTAGCCACAACTCCAATTTTTGGATAGCCACCAATAGTACCATGATCTGAAAGCATTATAATTGGATTTCCATCTGCAGGCACTTGGATGACACCTTTAATCAAACCCTCTGATTTTATGTTGGTATTAACAATATTATCTATTTTAGGCCCCTCTAGTCTCATACCCATTCTGTCTGAAAGTTTCGTTACTGTGAATTCCTTTTCAAAAAATATTTTTTTACCTACTTCCGAAAAGTAATCAAAATTAGTTCCTTTAATCACCCTTATGTTTTCTATTTTGGTATTAATGTAATTAGTTTTTTTAATATCCTTATTTGAATTTATTTTTTTTAAATTAACTCTTTGCCCTACATCTAATTTTTTTCCATCATTAGATCCAATATTTGCTTTCGTATTTACAGAACAACTATTCCATTGAAATTTTAAATCGAGCTCTCCACCTAATGCTAAATATCCATAAACTGATTTATTTGTAGAAATAATATTGATTTCATCTCCATTTTCAATTTGATAGCTTTCGTAACAATTGCCCTCAATTTCAGTGTCTTTTCTTTTAATTGAAAAAATAACATCCCCAGTAATAGCAAAATTAATTTTTTCTCCTGAATATTTTATATGTGGGCCTTGATATGCAAACTCTATCACTGCAGAGTCCAAATCATTATTAACAAGTTTGTTAGCTATAAAATAATTTCGACTATCCATAGCACCACTAAATGGAATGCCGATATGATAAAGATGATCTCTGCCTTTATCTTGAAAGGTAGTATTAATTCCAGGTCTGATTATATCTAGGTAATTACTGCTCATTATAATTTTTATACTGGTCTAGAGTAATTTCCTTGAAAATTACTGTATCTCCTGGGTTAATTAGATTTGGTTTATCTTCTTTTGAACTATCAAAGACATCCAAAGGGGTGTTTCCTAAAATATTCCATCCACCTGGACTTTCAAATGTATAAATATTTGCAAATTGCTCTGTTAATGCAACAGATCCTTTAGGCACTTTTACTCTTGGAGTTTCTAAACGTTGAGCTCGCATATTTTCATCTAAATCACCAAGAAAAGGCATGCCAGCAATAAATCCTGTCATGTAACAAAAATATTCCTTATTTAAAAAATTCTCTAAAATTTTCTCTCTACTTAATTTTAATATTTCTTCCAGTCTTTTTATATCCATTGAAAAATTTTCATGACAACAAACTGGTATTTCTAATTTTTTAGAATTTATATCTTGTGAATCCTTAGCATCAATATTTTCAACATAATGTTTAACTTCTTTAAAATTTGTTTTTTTTAGATCAAAAGAAATAATTAATTTATTATACGAAGGTGTTAAATTATTGATCCCTTCAAATTTTTTTTCTTTAATGGTTTTAAAGTATTTTATTACATGTGAATTAATTGATTTATTAACTTCATTACCAAAATCACAGTACAAAGCCGCGTCACCAAGATTCGATATATTTTTTATCATGCCATGTTATACTTAACATTACAAACTATGGAAATTAATATAAACTGTGATTTAGGCGAAAAATCAAAACATCATCCAAATAAACATGATCCAGATTTACTAGAAATAGTTAATTCTGCAAATGTAGCATGTGGTTATCATGCAGGTGACGATGAATCCATGAATCAAGTAGTTCAAATTTCAAAAAAAAATGGTGTTAGTATTGGAGCGCATCCGTCATTTAATGATCCTGAAAATTTTGGAAGAAAAAGAATGAATCTTCCCTCTAGCGAAGTAAGACAATTGATTATTAATCAATATGAAATTCTTCAAAAAATTGCTCAGGATCATGGAGAGAATGTCACTCATATAAAACCACATGGTGCTTTAAACAATATGGCTTGTGAGGATATAGATTTAGCTACTACTTTAGCAAAAGCTATAAACGAGATTAATAAAGATTTAATTTATCTGGTTCCTACAGGATCTAAAATGGAAGAAGCAGCTAAAAAACTAAACATGCGTATAGCTTGTGAAATTTTCGCTGACAGAAATTATGAGGATGATGGAAATTTAGTTTCTAGAAAAAAACCTTACGCTCTTATTACCGATCCGGAAGAAGCTAAAAAACACGTGTTAAGCATGGTTAAACATCAGTCACTTAATTGTCACAGTGGAAAGCAGATACCTTGTGAAATAGACTCTGTATGCATACATGGGGATAATGAAAGTTCATTATCTACAGCAAAATCAATTAGAAAGAATTTAATAGAAAATGGATTGCAATTAAAACCACTTAACCAAATGAAAAAATTTATATGATTAAAAAAACTTTTTTGACGCTATTAACATTAATTTTACTATCAACTAATTCTTACTCAGCTGGAAGTTCCAACGACGGAGGGGGCAAGTCTAACTACGATAAAGCTGTTACTTTAATTAAGGCAGCCAAAAAATATGAAAAAAAAGGTAAAGCAGAAAAAGCCAATAAAAGATATGAGAAAGCTAAAGCCTTATTAGTAAAATCAAATAAAAAGAAACCAAATCAAGCTGATACTTTAAACTATTTAGGTTTCACCACCAGAAAACTTGGAGATTTTGAAAATGGAGAAAAATATTATCTTTTAGGTTTAGAAATTGAACCAAATCACGTAGGTATTAATGAGTATTTAGGTGAGCTATATGTTGTCACAAATAGATTAGATTTAGCAAAAGAAAGATTAAAAGTATTAGAAAGTTGTAATTGTGAAGAGTATAATGAGTTAAAAGAAATTATAGAGGGAACCAAAAAATCTAAATATTAAAACATCTTGATTGAAGAACTCATTATTTTAACAAACATAATATTTATTACTATAATATTAACAGCAGACAATGCTGTGATTGTTGGTTCAATCGCCTCAAACTTTGTTCCAAAAAATAGAAAGCAAATAATTCTATGGGGTGTAATTGGAGCCTTCGTTTTTAAAATTTTTTTTGCAATTTTTGCGACTTTTCTTTTTGAATTTTATTTTATAAAGATTTTAGGTGGTTTACTTTTAATTTGGATTGTTAATGATTTAAGAAAAGATTTATTGGATATTAAAAAAATAAAACCTGCTACAAAAAAAGTAAAGAACCTTCATTCATTAGCAGCATTGGAAAAGTTTTATTTGCAGATATTATGATAAGTTTTGATAATGTGATTGGTGTAGTTGCTGCAGCAAAAGGATATTTTGGATTTATGATATTTGGATTAATTTTGTCAGTCGTTCTAACTGGTGCTTTAGCGACTTATATGGCAAGTTATATTCAACGACATATATGGATTGCATATGTTGGATTAGTATTTATTTTAATTGTTGGTCTGCAATTGGTAATTGGTGGATTAGTTGATCTTGAGATACTAAATATTAATGAAGAATTTAAAAAATATTTTTAAATCTACACAATAGTTTGAAAATACTCGTTAAAGAGGTGCTTATTCAATGCTAAAAAGGACTATTTTGTCATTGAATATTAATCATATTCATAATTAAATTAGCTTTTTATAAATTGTTAACAATATAGAGGAAGATAATGAGAAAACTATTTATCGCTGCATTTATGTTTGTTTCTATTTTTGGAACAAAAGTAATGGCAGATATTAAAATGGGGATCATTTTAGGATTCACAGGTCCTATTGAATCTCTAACTCCAGCTATGGCTGCATCTGCAGAGCTTGCTTTTAAAGAAGCATCAGACTCAGGTTCGCTATTGGGTGGAAAAAAAATTGAAGTTATGAGAGCAGACTCAACTTGTGTTGACTCAGCAGCAGCAACAGCAGCAGCTGAAGGTTTAATTTCAGGTGGTGTAGCTGCAATCATGGGAGCTGACTGTTCAGGTGTAACTGGCGCAATTGCAACAAATGTTGCTGTACCAAACGGTGTGGTTATGATTTCACCTTCAGCAACTTCTCCAGGTTTAACAACTCTAGATGATAAAGGGTATTTCTTTAGAACTGCTCCATCAGATGCTAGAGGTGGTCAAATCTTGGCAGACATAACTAAAGATAGAAAAGTAAAAAGTGTTGCAATCACTTATACTAACAATGACTATGGTAAAGGTTTAGCTGATGTTTATAAAGCAGCAGTTGAAGCTCATGGTATTAAAGTTACAACCGTAACTGCTCACGAAGATGGAAAAGCAGATTACTCATCTGAAGTAGCAACTCTTGCTTCTGCTGGTGGTGATGCTGTAGCAGTTATTGGTTATCTTGACCAAGGAGGAAAAGGAATCATTCAAGCTTCTTTAGACTCTGGTGCATTTGATAAATTTGTTTTATCAGATGGTATGATCGGTCAATCTTTAGTTGATGCTTTTGGTAAAGATTTAAGTAAATCATTTGGATCAATGCCGGGTTCTACTGGTAAAGGTGCTGGTATTTTTGCTGAAGTTGCAAAAGCTGGAGGTGTAGAAGCATCTGGTCCATATACAGCTGAGTCTTACGATGCAGCTGCTTTAATCGTTCTTGCAATGCAAGCAGGTAATTCTGCTGACAGAGCATCTATTGCAAAAAATGTAATGGATGTTGCTAACGCTCCTGGAAAAAAGATTTACCCAGGTGAACTTAAGAAAGGTTTGGATTTACTAGCAAAAGGTAAAAAGATTAATTACGAAGGTGCTACTGGAGTAACTTTTACTGATGTTGGTGAAGCTGAAGGTTCTTTCTTAGAACAAGAAGTTAAAGGCGGAAAATTCAAAACTAAAAAACAAAGATAATTTTTTATCTTAATTCAAAAAACCCCAGTAATTTAATTACTGGGGTTTTTTTTTAAATCAGCTCTTATCGTAGAAAGAGCTATTATAATTAGAAAAATCAAACATATTAAATTCATAGTTTTCCAGCTAGTTAAGCTAAGAAATACTCCAGCAGATAAACTGGCTGCCGCTTGTATAGAATAAACAATTAAATCATTATACCCTTGAGCTCTAAATTTCTCCTCTTCTCTGTAACACAAAACAAGTAAGCTCGTTCCTGAAATAAATAAAAAATTCCATCCTAGCCCCAGAAAAATAAGAGCAATCAAATAATTAATAAAATTTTGTTCAAATAAACTAACAATAATTGTGACTAAAAATAATAAAACTCCCATATACATAATTTTACTATGACCAAACCTTTTGATTAAATTTCCAGTAATTAGTGAAGGTAAAAACATGGCTGCTATATGAAGCTGGATAACAAATCCAGTCTTGGACAAACTTATTTTCTCCATCAAGTGCATACTTATAGGTGTGGCCGTCATTAAAAAAGTCATTACAGCATAAGCAAAAGCTGAAGCTACAAGTGCCTGCAGAAATCTTGGTTGTGACATAAGTTCGAAAAAACTTCTTCCAGTTTTATATTGATTGTTTGATGTCTTTTTAGTTTCCTGAAAATAAAATAAAAAAATTGTTGATGAAATAGATAATATTGCAAGAGCAAGATAAGAACCTGCATACATATGATCAGGAATAAATCCTTTCGAAATATTTGCAATATTTGGGCCAATAAACGCTGAACCTATTCCTGCTAACAAAATGATAGAAATTGCTTTTGGTGCATAATCTTTATCTACAACCTCGACTGCTGCAAAACGATATTGATGACTGAAAGCTATTCCTCCGCCAATTAAAAAGCATCCTAAATTATATAAGATAAAGCTCTCTATTATTATAGAGTATGCAGTTAAAAGAGATGCAAAGCATGTGCCGATTGATGCATAAATAAATCCTAATTTTCGTCCAATCAAACTCATTAGCTTTGCTGCAAAAAAAGCAAATAACGCAATTCCAACAACTGATAAAGCCATTGGAAGAGTTGCTAAAGATTTTATTGGGCTAAATTTCGAACCAATTATACCACTTAAAAAAACAGTGACTGGGGCAGCTGTAAAAGCAAAAATCTGACTTAAAATGAGTAGCAAAAGATTTTTATTCATTAAAAGAATAAATACTTGTCAGCCATATACAAAGCCCAAGCAGCAGCAGCACCTAATATAATATATTTCATTATGTTTACTTTATTTCTATTTTTTCAGGAAGTATACCTTTAGGTCGATACCTCATTATGAACAACAAACCTAATCCCATCATTAAAAATCTGAAATAAGGAACGCTTTCAATTAAATGAGCTTTAAGTGCATTTGTTTCAGGAATTCCCGCTGTGAAAAAATTAATTAAGAATAATGATATTGGTGCAGCTTCAATCCATAAGAACCAAACAACAAATCCTCCTAAAATTGCTCCAAAATTATTTCCACTCCCTCCAACAATTACCATTACCCAAATCAAAAACGTATATCTCATAGGTCTATAGCTTCCTGGAGTAAACAAGCCATCTTGCGTAACCAACATTGCACCAGCAATTCCGACAATTGCTGAGCCTAAAATAAAAATTAACAAATGTTGTTTAACAACATTTTTACCCATTGCATTTGCAGCTTCTTCATTATCTCTAATTGCCCTCATCATTCTTCCCCATGGAGAATAAAGAGCTTTTTGAGTTAAAATTAAAAGAATAATTACTACTATTAAGAATAATCCTGAATAACAAAGTTTTACAAATACTGACGAACCTTCAATAACAAGTTGGTTTAAAGCAGCTTGTCTATCAGCTAAATTATCAATTACGCTTAATTTTCCTGAATTAAACTTTTCAACTAATTTAATAAACCAATCAGTTGTTTGAAGATCTACTTCATAAGGTGCAGGTCTTTTTAATCCAATAACATTTTTAACTCCTCTTGTGAGCCAATCTTCGTGTTTAATAATCGCAATAACAATTTCGGAAATAAGAAGAGTAGCAATAGCTAAATAATCTGCTCTAAGACCAAGCGCAACTTTTCCAACTATAAAAGCTAAACCACCTGCAAAAAGAGCTCCGACTATCCAAGAAAAAATTATTGGTAATCCAAATCCTCCTAGGAAACCAGTTTTAGCAGGATCAACTGCTTCAATAGCTTCTATGCCTGGCTCTGCAGAAAATCTAATAAGCAAAATACCTGAAATTATTATTGCAGCTATGCTGTATGTTCTTATTTTTGATTTTTCAAATCTTTTTAAAATAAAGCGAATAACTAATACCATTACTACTATAAGCCATAACGACATCAGAATATCGAAACCTCCTGCCCTCCAAGCTTCTTGAACAGGATCGACGGATATTAATACCGCAGCCAAACCACCTAAAGCTGTATAACCCATAATTCCAAAATTAATTAAACCAGCATATCCCCATTGAATATTTGCACCCATTGTCATTACTGCAGAGATCAAACAAAGATTAAATATTGATAAAGCTATATTCCAAGACTGAAATATACCGACCATAAAAATAAGCACCATCATGATGCTATAAGCTGCAATTACGTTTAGATTTTTCCTCACAATACTTTCCCCTTAAATATTCCCGAGGGCCGGTAAATTAAAACTATTACCAGAATGGAGAAAGAGACTGCGAACTTGTAATCTGTAGACAGTAGTTGAACTAAACTATTTGGCTCCATACTCTCTGGTAAAATATACATAAAGAATTTTTTATAGGCATAAGTTAATAAAATTTCTGAAAAAGCAATTACATATCCACCTAAAAAGGCTCCAAACGGATTTCCAATTCCTCCAACAATTGCCGCAGCAAAAATAGGGAGCATATTATTAAAGTAAGTAAATGGTTTAAAACTTTTATCCAAACCATACAAAGCTCCACCTATTGTAGCCAAAATACCAGCAATAATCCAAGTAACTAAAACTATTTTTTTTGGATCAATACCTGATAGCAAAGCAAGATCTTCATTATCAGAATAAGCTTTCATACTTTTTCCAGTTTTGGTTCTATTTAAGAACCAAAATAAAAGAGATACTAGAACTATTGTTACAAAAATAGTTATTACTTGAGTCGATTTTAATGCAAGACCTTCGTTTAAACCTGTCATCTCTTTAAATTCACGAGCTTTAATAATAAATTTTTCTCCATCAAAAAATCTTCTATCAGCAGGTCCAATTATTATTCTTACTACTGCTTGCGTCACAAACATTACACCTATACTTACCATTGCAAATTGAACTGGAGGGCTTTTCTGATGTCTATAATATTTGAATACAAATTTATCTATTAAAAGCATGTAAAAAATCATAAAAATAATTCCAAATGGAATGGCTAGCAGAGCAGTAGGTAAAACACCTAAAGAGACACCTAAAGATTGAAAATACCATGTAAATAAGATCGTAGTCATGGTTCCAAAAGACATCATGTCACCAGTAGCGAAATTAGCAAATCTTAAAATTCCATATATGAGTGTAACAAAGATTGCACCTAGCGCTAACTGAGAACCATAGGTTAATGCTGGAATAAAAATATAATTTAATAGAAGAATTATTGCATTTATAAAATCCATTAACCTCCCAAAAAAGAGCTTCTTACTCTTGGATCGTCTAATAATTCTTTTCCAGTTCCTGAATAACGATTTTCTCCAGTAACTAATACGTAGCCTCTATCTGAAATGCTTAAAGCTTGTTTTGCATTTTGCTCTACCATTAAGATGGCAACGTTTGTTCTTTTTACTTTTACAATATGATCAAATAATTCGTCCATCACAATTGGTGATACCCCGGCAGTTGGCTCGTCTAACATTAAAACAGTGGGTTTAATCATTAAAGCTCGACCTAGAGCTACTTGTTGTCTTTGACCTCCAGAAAGTTCACCAACCATTTGATTTCTTTTCTCTCTTAAAATTGGAAACAATTCGTAAATTTCCTCAATTATATTTTTAATTTCATTATCAACAAGAAATGCACCCATTTCTAAATTTTCTTCAACAGTCATGCCTGCAAAAACATTTTTAGTCTGTGGTACAAAAGAAATACCTTGTTTAACTCTGTCTTGTGGTGACAATTTTGAAATATCTTTGCCATCAATCATAACTGAACCAGATTTTAAATTTAATAAACCCAGCATTGCTTTCATGGCTGTTGATTTACCAGCCCCATTTGGACCTAGAATAGAAACTATTTCACCCTTATTAACATTAACAGAACACGAACTAATGATGTCAGGACCATTACCATAGCCTCCTGTCATTTCTATTCCCTCAAAATATGCCATTAGTTTGTATCCTTTAATTTTGATCCTCTGCCAAGATAGCTTTCAATTACTTTTTCATCCTTTTTGGCTTCCTCAACTGTACCCTCAAATAATACTGATCCCTCAGCCATTACAATCACTGGATCACACAATCTTCCAATAAAATCCATATCATGTTCGATCATACAAAAAGTATAACCTTTTTCTTTATTTAACTTTTCTATTGCAGTTCCAAGATCTTTTAACAAAGTTCTATTAACTCCAGCCCCTACTTCATCTAATAATACTAATTTTGCATCAACCATCATAGTTCTTCCAAGTTCTAACAATTTCTTTTGTCCACCTGAAAGATTTCCAGCAAGCTCGTTAGATAGATGTCCTAGATTTAAGAATTCAACAACTTCTTTCGCTTTCTCTTTAACAATAGTCTCTTCTTTTGCAACTAAACCTGGTTTAAATAATGCAGTCATTATCTTTTCTCCAGATTGATTTCCCGGAACCATCATTAAATTTTCTAAAACGGATAAATTTGAAAACTCATGTGCAATTTGAAATGTTCTTAACAGCCCTTTAGAAAATAATTCATACGATGGAACATCCGTAATGTTTTCATCATCGAAAACAACATTGCCACCTGACGATTTTAAGTTTCCAGCAATTAAATTAAATAAAGTTGTTTTACCAGATCCATTAGGTCCAATGATACCAGTGATTGTTCCTCTTTTAACTTTTATTGAGCAATCTGAAACTGCAGCTAATCCACCAAAATATTTACTTAAATTATTAATCTCTAAAATATTTTCAGACATTTGATTTATTTGTTTAGTCTTTTGTGAATACTATTTAAAGTTTTTTCTAGAGATTTATAAAATCCAGCTTTAGTTAATTCTTTAACACCCTGTTCATTTAGTCCTCTAGGCGTTTGAGACTCTTTAACTAAATTTTTTAAATTTTCTTTTGAATTTACTACAGCGTCTTCAGATAAAGCTAAAAATAAAGATGTAATATATTTTTGAGCGTTGTTTCTTTTTACTCCTCTTTTAACTAACCAATCTGTCATCACTCGCAACATCTCATAAAAAGGTGCCATCATTCCAGATGTTGACCAAAAATTTATTGAAGATTTTTCATTTTTAATTTCTACAGTTGTTCCCAGATTATTAAAAAATGCTTTTACTTTTGAATTAGGAGGGCAAATGGGTATGGGGCCTTTCTTTAAAGAAATTGGTGGTAGAGGTATTGCTCGTACAATTTTTGCTTTTACTTTAATTGCTTTTTTTAATTGCGATAAAGTAATAGTAGAAATAAAACTAATGACTGTTTGTTTAGATCTAAATTTTAAATGTTTAATAATTTTTTCACCTACAGACGGTGTCACAGATAAAAATACCCAATTACATTGATCTATAATTTGCTGATTATTTCTAGCTATTTCAATTTTTTTAAATTTTCTCTTTAACTCTGCTGCTATTTTTTTATTTCTAGGGGAAATAACTATTTTTTTGTAAGAAATACTAGATTTGCATATTCCAGTTATTACTGAGAATGCAATTTTACCTGTACCAATAAAGCCTAAATTCATGTTGATATTATAACAGCGTGTAAAAAAAAAGCCCCCATATTAATGGGGGCTTTAAAATTTTTAATTAAAACTTAATTAAAATGACTTAACAATTGATAAAGTACCTCTTGCACCTATCATTTCTTTTACTGTAATTTTAGTTTTATTTGTTTGTCCATTATCTACTGAAACATCACCAAAATCACTAACAGTAACTTCTAATCTTACAGATAGACCATTATCAACTTCATGATTGTATCCTAAACCTGCTGTAAGGCCATCAGTACTAGCATTCCCATAAGTATTTCCTGAACCACCATTTTCATTTGAAGTAACATCAACTTGAGACATTCCAACTTTTAAGTATGTGCCACCTAATGGAACATTAACTTTCGCATATATTGTTGTTAAATCACTAAACTCAGCTGAAACTGTTCTTTGGTTACCTTGATCTTCATTTGATACGTTTTCTGGTGTTTCAAAACTTCCAGCATAATCCAAACCTACAGATACCACATCGTTTAATGCAGCTTCTAGAAATATTGAACCATATTCAGCTACAAATGCACCATGTTCATTCACGGTAGTATCAACTGCAGCACCTGTTAAATTAAAGTTTTCTTCAGTACCAGTCGCAGCGTAAACAGCCATATTTCCCGATATACCTATTGAAGGTCTAAACTCAATGCTCATTGCGCTTGAAACCGTAAGCAACCATATCGAGCTTATTGCAATAATTAATTTCTTCATTTTAATACCTTATCTTCGTTTTAAATTTAAGTTAACTTAGCCATACTTATAGCTGAATGATTATTAATGTGTAAAAAAAAATTTTATTTAAAGTAATTTAATATTATTGTTGCAAATTTATCACAAAATAAGCCTCATTTTATGCGGTTTTATTATGTTCGCCTAAAAATTGTGTTAAAGAACTCGAAAATTTGAATTGTTTAGAATTAAAAAAAATAACCCCTGATTCTTAGCAATTCTCTACTTAATTCTTTATTTTCTCTAAAAGGTTTTCTTCCATGAAGCCAAAAATAATTATTTGCAATTATAGAGCAACCTACTGGTAGTTTAGTAATTACTTTATTTTTACTTTCTTCCAGTGCATCTGATAACCTTTGCAAAAAATTACCTTGTGCCATATTTTTTGGTTCAGGAAATTGATCAATATAAGAAATAATTGGCTTACCATTTGCATCAGATGAAAATACTGGATGTTCAACCTTATAATCTACATTTTTACTTTTTGGAGATCCCCAAATAAAATTTTGTTTGCCAACAGGGTCATTTGATAAATCATCACAATGTTCCCAATCATCTAAATGAAGCAAAGCCGTTTCTCCACCTTCAACATTTTTCTCCTCTAGTTTGCTCATTAGCAACCAATCAGTTGTCTCTTTTACATAAGTGCCATCCGTATGAAGGTCCATATTTCTATAAGCTTTTCTTAAATAGGAGTCGCTAGCATCTTCATGTTTTACATAAAATCTTGCATAATATTTTCCTGCCATAGAGTCATAATTTGGAACACCAATCAAATAAGCTACAGCTGTAGATAATTTAACTAAAAAT
>CACEJN010000013.1 GCA_902559935.1 uncultured Pelagibacteraceae bacterium
TATGGAATTCAGCTGTCGGTAAATAGCGTGAAGCTTTTAAACAAAATAGGCTTTGCTTCTCTCACTAAAGAGGAAAAATTTATTCCAAAAAAAATTGATTTTTATGAAATTAAAAATTCAAAAAAAATTTGTGACTTAGACATTTCAAAATTTAATTCTGAAGATTGTAAATACACAACATTGAAAAGATCAAAATTAGTTCAATTTTTAAAAAGACAACTAGACGAAGATATAATTAAATATAACCACAGTATTGAGCAGATTGATTATGATAAAGATTCAATAAAATTAATATTTGATAAAAATAAAATAACTTGTGATTATTTAATTATTTCAGACGGTGTGTTTTCTAAGGGGAAGTTATTAATTTCAACTGATAAATCAAAACCAGTTTACAATGATACGATTGCTATTAGGGGGAGTATATCAAGAGAAAATCTACAAAATATAAATGAAGAAAATATTTCTCTGTTTTTAGGACCTAATTTTCATTATGTTGTTTACCCAATTAATAATGATAAAAATTTTAATTTTATTGGTATTTTAAAATATAAATTAAATTCAAATGAGCAAGAGACCCATAACCTTTTTACCGAGAGTTCTTTTATAAAAAATATTAAATTTAAATTATCTCAAAAAGTTTCTCAAAGTTTTTTGGAAAGTCTTCAAAATATTAAACTATTTCCAATATTTGTAAGTAAAAATTTATATAATCCTCCAAAAAATATATTCCTTGTAGGAGATGCATTTTTTGCTTTTTCGCCTTCATTTGCGCAGGGAGCTTCCCAATCAATTGAGGGAGCTAATGAATTATATGAATGCTTAATAAATAATAATAATTTTTATGATATCAGATTAAAGAGAGTAAAAATGATTAACAGCAGATCTAATTTCAATCAATTTGCCTTCCATTTATCAAATCCAATTATGATCATATTCAGAAATATTTTTTTAAAACTTTTAACTAATAATAAAAAATTTTTACAAAGTTATTTGGGTAAAATTTATAAAAGTTAATTTTTAGAAATTAATCTTTGTCTTAGATAATCAATAGGATAAGTTCGTCCATTTATATCACAGTGCCAAAAAGTCCATCCATTGCAACTTTCAGCTCCTAAAATAGTAGCCGCAACTTTGTGTATAGAACCCTCTGCTTGATTATGTTTTATACTGCCATCAGCCATAATTCTGGCTGTTATTTTTTTCTTATTATCAAAAATATTAGTTCCAGGTTTAATTATTCCAAGCTCAACTAATGAACCAAAAGGAATTCTTGGTTTTGATCTATTATTTTTTAGCGTATCTAACAAATCATCCTCAATAGGCTTTGTAGTTTTTAAGCGTTGCTCAGCAGCTTTAAAATAATTTTTTTCTTTTTCTATTCCAAAATAATTTCTTCCTAGTTTTTTTTGCTACGGTAGCTGTTGTTCCTGATCCTAAAAAAGGATCAAGAATGAGATCATTTTTATTAGATGTAGCTAGTAAAATTCTATGTAAAAGAGCTTCTGGTTTTTGTGTGGAGTGAATTTTTTTTCCATCCTTTTTAAGTCTTTCAGATCCATTGCATATTGGAAGATCCCAATTAGATCTCATTTGCAAATCATCATTTAAACATTTTAAAGATTGATAATTGAATGTGTATTTCGATTTTTCACTTTTAGATGCCCATATTAAAGTTTCATGAGCGTTAGTAAAACGTGTTCCTCTAAAATTTGGCATTGGATTATTTTTATTCCAAATAACATCGTTTAAAATCCAGAAACCTAAATTTTGGATTACTGTGCCAACTCTAAAAATATTATGGTAGCTTCCTATAACCCAAATTGCTCCATCTTTTTTTAAAATTCTTTTGCATTCACTAAGCCATTCATAAGTAAAATCATCATATTTTTTAAAATTTTCAAATTGATCCCACTTATCATTTACTGCACTAACCTTTGATCTATCTGGTCTAGTTAATTCACTTTTTAATTGTAAGTTGTAAGGAGGATCTGCAAAAATTAAATCAAAAGTTTCACGTGGAATTTTTTTTAATTCTTTGAGACTATCTCCATTTATTATTTTATTTTTGAAATCAGTTTTCATTTGTAAAAATTAATTAGACTCCAAATGGATTCCACGGTCAACCTGAGATTGAAAAATTTGGATTCGATTAGTGTTTCTTAATTAGAAGGTAACTAGATGTAGTATTAATTTATTTTAGATATTGGTGAAAAAGTTTTTCTATGATGTTTGGTAATACCTAATTTTTTCAACGCTTTTAAATGCTGTTTTGTTCCGTACCCAAAGTTTTTATCCCAATCGTAACCTTTATTTTTTTTTGATAACGTGGTTATAAATTTATCTCTTGATACTTTTGCAATTATGGAGGCTGCCGAAATAGAAGGGACTTTTTTATCTCCTTTTATAACTGATTTTAAATTATAATTTTTTAATTCTGGAGTTTTGTTTCCATCTATCAGAACGTGTGTTGGCTTTTTCTTAAGTTTTTTGATAGCTCTTTTCATAGCTAGCAAACTTGCTTGCAGTATATTCAATTTTTCTATTTCTTTCACAGAAGCTTTGCCTATAGACCAAGTCGAATTTTTTTTTATATATGTACATAGATACTCTCTCTCTTTTTTACTTAATGATTTTGAATCTTTTAATAATTTAGGATTAATTGATTTTTTTAAAATTACTGCTGAAGCATAAACAGGCCCAATCAAACTTCCTCTGCCAACCTCATCAACCCCAGCAATCACCTTCATCAAATTTTTAACTTTAGATCTTTAATTTTGTCTCTAATTTTCTTTAAATCTTCCCATGAGTGTTTTTTATTTTCTGGAAAACGGATTAAATAAGATGGATTAAAAGTTATCATTAAAGGGAATGTTTTGTTTTTTAAAATCACTTCCTTCCAATGTCCTCTTTCAGTAGTTATTTTTTCACTTATTCCTGTTATAGCCTCCATTGCCGAACTACCCATCAAAACAATAATCTTTGGGTTTATAATCGATATATGCTCCTTCAAAAATACTGAGTATCTTTTAATTTCAGTTGAGGTTGGTTTTCTGTCATCAGGTGGTCTAAAATTGATTGCATAACTAGTGTAAATATTTTGTCTCTTAATATTGATGGCTATAAGCATTTTGTTTAGAAGTTCACCAACTTCACCTCTAAATGGGACACCCAATTTTTCCTCTTCAGCCCCAGGAGACTCTCCAATTAACATTAAAGGGCTATTTATATTTCCCTCACCTAAAATAATTTTGTTTGAATTTTCTTTTAATTTACAATTTTCAATTGAATTTATTTGATCTTTTAAATTTTTTAGTAATTCTTCTTTATTAATTTGCAGGGTGCCATTGTTGGTTTCTAAAATATTAAATCTATTTATTGGCTTATCAGCGAATATAAATTTTGGCTCAATAGTATTAATTAGTTCTTGGTTTAATTTGGTATTTTGATTTATCACTTTTTTAGTCATAGTATGGTCACATGTTCCTAAAATTTCTAAAATTAATACTATTAATACTCATATCTTATCAGACACCTTTGCATTCTAAAAGTGCTACTTTTAATGATTTCAACTCAAGAGATTTATCAAATTATTTTTCTGGAATTGTTGCATTTGAAAATCGAGATAATTCTAAAGCTTTAAAATTTTTTAACTTAACTAAAGTATTAATTAACAAACATGACAGTTATTTAAAAAGATATGTTAACTCTTTAGTTTTAGATAACAAAGTACCTCAAGCAATTAATGTATTAAACAACAACGCAAACAAATCTAACTCAGATTTTTATGATGCTTATATAATTTTAATAATTGACAGTTTAAAGAAAAATAATTTTAAAAAAGCTGATGAATATTTAACACAAAGTTTAAAATTTCAAGATGAAGATAGGATAAACCTAGTTATATTTGAAACTCTAAAACAGTACATTTATACATTTAAAAATAAAAAAATATTAGATAATAAAAAAAATTTTGGAAACTTGTCTCTTATAGCCGAGACATTCCAAAGATGTTATATTGAAGATAAAAGAACTTCATCATTTTTTCTTAATTTAATAAATAATCAACAAGGCGACTATTCAAGATACATTTTCTTTTATCTTAATCATTTAATTGATAACAATAAATTAAATGAAGCAAGATTAGTTGTTGAACAAATTGATTATATAAATTCAACACTTTTACTTTCACAAAGTAAAAGTTGGGTAGACAAAGAAAAATTCGATGATTTTGGAAAAATTTTTTCATGCAAAGATCATAATGATCTTGTAAGTGAGTTTTTATTTTTAATCTCTAATCTTTATTCTTCTCAGGATAATTTTGAGAAATCAAATTTTTACTTAAATTTGTCAAACTATTTAAATCCTAAGTTTGAATTTAATCTGTCATTAGTTGCAGAAAATTTTTATCTTAATGATGAATTTGATAAAGTACAAAAGATCTTAAAAAACTTTAAAAAAGAAGATGAATTTTATTATTGGTTTAGATTAAAAAAAGAATCTCAAATAATAATTCAAGAGCAGGATTATGAAAATGGAATTAAATACATAGATTCAAAATTTAATAAAATTGAAAATCCAAATATAAAAATGATTTTTGATTTAGCAAATTTTTATAAGAATTCTAAAAATTATGAAAAGGCAATAGATCGTTATACAGAAATTATTTTAACACTTGATGACAATTCACTTATTAAATCAGATGTATTGTATCGTAGAGGCGGTAGCTATGAAAGAATGGGAAATTATGAAAAGTCAGATGAAGATTTATTGCATGCGCTTAAAATTAATCCTAGTGATGCATATATTTTGAATTACCTTGCTTACTCCTGGTTAGAGCGTAATTATAAAATTAATGAAGCAATGGATATGTTGAAAACAGCATATGATTTAAAAAGCAATGATCCATATATTATTGATTCAATTGGATGGGCGTATTTTTTAATAGAGGATTATCTAGAAGCAGAAAAGTATTTAAAAAGAGCTGTAGAATTAATGCCAGATGACCCAATCGTGAATGATCATTATGGAGACATTTTATGGAAATTAAATCGAAAAATTCAAGCAAGATATTTTTGGAACAACGTATTAACTTTTGATGACACCGAAGACGTTATGAGAGAAAAAATCAATATTAAAGTAATTGAGGGTCTTAAAAATTCCTAAATGAAAATTAATAAAATTAAATCTAATGCAAAGTTAAATTTAGCACTAAATATCACTGGAAAAAAAAAGGTTTTACATAAAATTGAAAGTATAATTGGTTTCATAGATTTACATGATGTTATTTCGATAAATCAACATAATGGAAAAAAACACCACATTTCTTTTTATGGAAAGTTTTCTAAAAAGATTGGAAAAAAAAATACTGTTCAAAAATTATTTCAAATACTAGATAGAGAAAATTTATTAAAAAATAAAAAATTCAAAGTTAAAATTAAAAAATTAATCCCTCAAGAAGCTGGGTTGGGTGGGGGATCGATGAATGCAGCTAGTGTGTTTAATTATCTGGTTAAAAAAAAAATTATTAATCCTAATTATCAAAAAACTCGAAGTATCTGTGACTTGGTTGGTTCCGATGTTATTCTGGGAACCATCTCATCCAGTTGTGTATTGTCATCAGGTGGTAGAATAAAAAAGATTTATAATACTCCAAAATATTACTCTACTTTAGTAAAGCCTGATTTTGGGTGCTCAACTAAAAAAATATACTCAGCTGTTCGAAAGTATACAAAATCAAAATATAACAAACCTAAAAAAAACATGTTTGGAGTAAAATATTTGATTGATCAACAAAATGCTCTTGAAACAATAGCACTCAAAAAATATCCAAAACTTAAAAAAATAAAGTTCTTCTTAGAAAGTATAAATAATCCATTATTTGTAAGAATGACTGGTTCAGGATCAACAATTGTTGCCTATTATAATTCATTAAAGAGTTGTAAATTGGCAAAAGCTAAATTTAAAAGAAAATATAAAAATTATTGGTGTGTTACAGCAAAAACTATATGAATTTTATATTTTTATGTTATAGGAAGCTAGTATTGGGGCGTAGCCAAGCGGTAAGGCACGGGTTTTTGGTACCTGCATCCTAGGTTCGAATCCTAGCGCCCCAGCCATTTATGAAAATTTTTTTAGATAAATTTTTTTCCCGATCAAAAAATCTTGATTATATCAGTCAAAATTTAAAACAAATTACTTTAACAACACCAGCAAATAAAATTTTTGAAGCAATTAATAATTTTTCAGAGAAAAGTGAAATCAGATATGTGGGTGGGTGTGTAAGAAAAGTGATAAAAAAAGAAAAAGTTGATGATATTGACCTAGCAACAAATTTAACTCCCTCGGAAGTTTGTGAGGCTCTTAAAAACAAACAAATAAGTTATTACGAAACAGGAATTGAACACGGAACTATAACCGCAATAATTGAAGAATATAAATATGAAATTACTTCTTTAAGGAAAGACGTCTCAACTGATGGAAGACATGCTGAAGTAAAATTCTCTTTAGATTGGAAGGAAGATGCCTCTAGACGGGATTTTACTATCAATTCAATTTATGCAGATGGTGATGGTAATTTATTTGATCCATTTAACGGTAAAAAAGATTTGGAGGAAGGTTATATTAATTTTATTGGCGATGCAGAAAAAAGAATTCAAGAGGATTATTTACGTATTTTAAGGTATTTAAGATTTTATTTAAATTACTCAAATCATAAGCACCAGTCAGAAATAATAAAAAATATAAAAAAAAATATTGATGGAATTTCAAATATATCATCTGAAAGATTAATCGATGAACTAAAAAAAATAACTAGTTCAAATGGATTTTTAAAACTCTTTAAAGATAAAGAAAGTTTAGGACTCATAGAAATAATTTTCCCTCAATTAAAGAATATTAAAAATTTTAAAAAACAAAATTCTTATGCTGCAGAGAATTTTTTAAAAATTGACTTTATATTCTTAATTGCGCTTTTAGTAATTGATGGGACTGATAATGCTGATTATTTTCTTTACAAATTTAAAATATCCAACAAAGATAAGAAAAGACTAAAATTGATAGATCTTTTTTATAGAGAAAAAATAACTCTAAACAACTTTACAGAGAAAAATTTGAATAAATTTTTTTATTTTAATGGGCGACAAGCTGTAATAGATATAATTAATTTTAAAATTTTTACCTCAAACAAAGTAGAGAAAAAATTAATCAAATTATTAGATACTTATAAACAGAAAGTAATTCCAACTTTGCCAGTAGGGGCTGATTTACTAATGTCTAAATTTAAAATTCCTGAGGGTAAAACTTTAGGTAATAAATTAAAAAAAATTGAAGAAACCTGGGTTCAAAACGGATTTCAAATTTCAGATAAGCAGGTACAACAAATAGTTAAAAGTTAAATATATTTAACGTCTTTAATTTCAAAATTTTTTACACCAGAGGGTGTATTTATTTCAACTAAATCACTTTTATTTTTTCCAATCAAACCTTTGCCAATTGGTGATTGAAAGAAAATTAGTTTTTGTTTTAAATCTGCCTCATCTCTTCCAACAATTTTATAATTAATTTTTTCACCAGTATCTAAATCTTCTAAATAAACTGTAGATCCAAAAATTACTTTTCCTTCATTGTTTAGTTTTGTAACGTCAATAACATTTGCTCTCGCAATAATATCGTTAATTTCTGTAATTCTTCCCTCGTTATGAGATTGTTCTTCTTTAGCTGCATGATATTCAGCATTTTCTTTAAGGTCTCCATGGGATCTAGCTTCAGCAATTGCAGCTACTATCTCAGGTCTTTTTTTTTCTTTTAAAAAAACTAATTCTTCTTTTAGTTTATTTAATCCGTTTAATGTTATTGGCTCTTTATCCATTTTTTTATTTCCATTTTGCAACCGGCGGTAATGACATCAAAATTCCTTCAACATTTCCACCAGTTTGTAGCCCAAATTTTGTTCCTCTATCGTAGAGTAAATTAAATTCTGCGTACCGACCTCTTTTAATATACTGAAACTCTTTGTCTTTTAAAGTCCATTTTCTTTTTAATTTTTTTTTAATTATTTCATTAAATAACATTTGAAATGTAACACCAACATCTCTGACAAATTTAAAGTCATTTTCAAAATTATCATTTTTATAGTCAAAAAATATTCCACCTATACCTCTGGCTTCATTTCTGTGAGGTAGATAAAAATATTCATCACACCACTTTTTATATTTTTTATAATAATTTTTATTATGTCTATCGCACATTGCCTTTAATATTTTATGAAAGTTTTTCTTCTCTTTTTCATCTTTTATTGCTGGGGTTACATCCATACCTCCACCAAACCAATTCTTTGTTGTACAAATAAATCTGGTATTAAAATGCATTGCAGGAATATGGGGATTTTGCATATGCATAACTATTGATATTCCTGATGCCCAAAATCTAGGATCTTTTCTTGCGCCCGGTATATTCTTTTGAAATTGCTTAGGAAATTTTCCATAAACTTTTGAAAAATTTACTCCTACTTTTTCAAAAATTTTTCCATTTTTAAGAATTCTATATTCACCACCACCTTCATCTTTTTTACTGCTTCTATTCCAAGAAGTTGATTGAAAATTAACTTTGTTCTTTTCAATTTTTAAAATGTCGTCACAAATTGCATTTTGTAACAGCTTAAACCAATTACTCGCTAAGTCTTTTTTAATTGAAATATCCATTTTATATTAATTCAATTTGACGCAAACTTTCTGCCAAAACAATGGCAACTGAAGATGCAATATTAAGAGATCTTACTTGATTATTCATTGGTATTTTTAAACGATTTTTAATAATTTTATGAACCTTTTCGGGTACCCCAGCACTTTCTCTTCCAAACAAAATAGTATCATCAGGCTTAAATTTAAATTTAGTATAATTTATTGAACCCTTAGTTGTCATCAATACGATTCTCTGTTTTTCCTTTGCCTCAAAAAATTTTTCTGAACTTTGATAAAACTCTATTTGACTATAGTCCATATAGTCCATAACCACTCTTTTAAAACGTTTGTCTGACAATAGAAAGCCACATGGTTCAATTATTTCTAATTTAGCACCCAAACAAGCACAGGTTCTTATGATTGCAGCAGTATTCTGAGGTATATCAGGCTCATACAAAGCTATTTTGGGTCCTAAAATTGTTGAATTCTGTGTCATTCTTTCAGTAGTAAAATAATTATTTTATATTATATGAATTCGTATATTAACTATTTTAAATCTAAAAGAGATAATAATAAAAGCTACTAAAAGTGTCTGAAAAAAAAACAAAAAGAAGAGATTTTTTATTTACAGCTACCACAGCGGTAGGAGCTGTTGGTGCTGCTGCAGTGGTGTGGCCAATGATAGATCAAATGAATCCAGATGCTTCTGTTAAAGCATTAGCTAGTACAGAGGTTGATGTAAGTTCATTAACACCTGGAAATACATTGACTGTTTTATGGAGAGGTAAACCAGTATTTATAAGAAGAAGAACTCAAGAAGAAATTGATGAGGCAAGAAATGTTAAGATGGAAGATTTAATTCATCCAGAAAAAGATGAAGATAGAGCAAAAAACCCTGAGTGGCTTGTTATGTTAGGTGTATGTACACATTTAGGATGTGTACCCTTAAATGATAAAGGTGACTATAATGGGTGGTTCTGCCCATGTCATGGGTCTCATTATGATACTTCTGGAAGAATTAGAAAAGGACCAGCACCTTGGAATATGGAAGTGCCTAAATATGAATTCGTTGATGCAAACACAATTAAAATTGGATAAAGAAAAATGAGTGATCACGATTACAGACCAAAATCGAAGGTAGGACAATGGTTTAATGATCGATTGCCACTATTAACTCTTGCAAATCATTTAACAGATTATCCAACTCCTAAAAATTTAAATTATTGGTGGACATTTGGTGGAATTTTAACTTTTTGCTTAATCACTCAAATTGTTACCGGATTAACTCTTGCAATGCATTATATTGCTCACGCCGACATGGCTTTTGAAAGTGTAGAGCACATCATGCGTGATGTTAACTATGGATGGTTAATACGATATATTCATGCAAATGGTGCATCTATGTTTTTCTTAGCTGTTTATATTCATATCTTTAGATCTTTGTTTTATGGCTCATATAAATCTCCAAGAGAAATAATATGGATTTTAGGAATAATAATTTATTTGTTGATGATGGCTGCAGCTTTTATGGGTTATGTATTGCCTTGGGGTCAAATGAGTTTTTGGGGTGCAACTGTTATTACAAATTTATTTAGTGCAATTCCTTTAGTGGGAGAGGGAATAGTTACTTGGTTGTGGGGTGGTTATTCAGTTGATAACCCTACGTTAACTAGATTTTTTACTTTGCACTATTTAATTCCATTTTTAATTTTAGGATTAGTTGTTTTACATATATGGGCTTTACATGTTCCTGGTAACAACAATCCAGTTGGAATAGATATTAAAAAACCTTCAAAGGATACAGTTCCATTCCATCCTTATATTGTTATTAAAGATGGTTTTGCTTTATTAATGTTCATGATTGTTTTTGCTTTCTTTGTATTTTACGCACCAAATATTTTAGGACATGCAGACAATTACATAGAGGCTAACCCAATGGTAACGCCTGCACATATTGTTCCTGAATGGTATTTGCTACCTTTTTATGCAATACTAAGATCAGTTCCTGATAAATTGTTAGGTGTTGTGGCTATGTTATCTGCAATATTAATTTTAGCTGTCTTACCTTGGTTAGATACTTCAAAAATAAGATCAGCAGTATTTAGACCATTATACAAACAGTTTTACTGGATACTTGTTGCAGATGTTTTAATACTTGGTTATGTGGGAGCGATGCCAGCTGAAGGACTTTACTTGTTGATAGCACGAGTTGCAACGGCGTATTACTTTTTACATTTTTTAGTTATTCTTCCTGTTTTAGGGTTTAAAGAAAAAACTTTACCGGTACCTCTAAGTATTACCGAACCTGTTCTAGGTGGCTCACCAAATTTAGCTGCCGCCAGAAATAAAGAAAGTAAAATAGAATAAGGTGAAAAATTTATATAAATTCTTTTCTATAATAATCATAATTATTGCTTCAAATTCATATTCTTTTGCTGCTGAAAAAGCAGAATATTTAAAAACCGATTGGAGTTTTAAGGGTTTATTTGGAAAATTTGACAGAGCTTCTCTTCAAAGAGGTTATCAGGTTTATACTGAAGTATGTGCTTCATGTCACTCGATGAAGTATCTAAGTTATAGAAATTTAGCGGAACAAGGTGGGCCAGAATTTTCTGAAGCTCAAGCTAAAGCTATAGCAGCATCATTTGAGGTTACTGATGGGCCAAATTCTGATGGGGAGATGTTTACAAGACCTGGAAAATTATCAGATAAATTTGTAATGCCATATGAAAACGTTAAAGCAGCTCAAGCTGCAAATGGTGGCGCATATCCTCCTGACATGTCTGTATTGGTTAAAGCTAGAGGTGGTGGTGTGGATTATATTTACTCTTTATTACAAGGTTATGAGGAAGCCCCAGTAGGTGTGACACTAGATGATGGGGTTTATTATAATAAATATATGTATGGAAACAAAATTAGAATGGCTGCCCCATTATCAGATGGATTAGTAGAGTATGGTGACGGAACAAATGCAACAGTAGAACAGATGTCAAAAGATGTAACGACTTTCTTAATGTGGTCTGCTGAACCTCATTTAGAATCTCGTCATCAGATGGGCTTTAAAGCGATTGTTTATTTAATTATTCTTACAGTTTTAGTTTACTTTAGTATGAAAAAGATATGGTCACGTGTTGAATCTGAAGTTTAGTACGTCTCCATCTTTTACAATGTAATCTTTACCTTCTAATCTCATTTTTCCGTTAGCTTTAGAATTTACCCATCCATCATTAGCTACAAAATCCTTATACGATATAGTTTCAGCTCTAATGAAACCTTTCTCAAAATCTGTATGAATTTCTCCCGCAGCTTTAGGAGCAGTACAATTTTTTTGTATTGTCCACGCTCTTGTTTCTTCAGGTCCAGAAGTAAAATATGTATCAAGTTCTAATATTTTATAACCCTTTTGAATCAACATACTTAAACCTGTATCTTTTAAACCAATCATATCCATATAATTTTTTTTTTCATCTTCTGCTAATTCATTTATTTGGTTTTCTATGTCTGCAGAAACAATCAGGGTGTTATCTTTTCCAAATTTTTCGATGAAGTCTTTAGTATACTTATTTCCATCCTGTACGCTTTGCTCATCTACATTACAAACAAAGATCTTTGGTTTTATTGACAAAAGACCACTTTGATTAAGTTGTTTTGTATCAAATTGAGAATTTAATATTGATATATCTTTGTCATTATTAATGCAGTCTAATGCAATCTCTAAAATTTTAAGCTGATCTTCGTCTATATTTTTCTTATTATTTTTTTCAAGCCTTTTTTGAATAGATTCAAGGTCAGCTAGCATCATCTCAGTTTCAATAATCTCAAGATCTCTTATTGGGTCAACGTCAGGATTAACATTTTGAATATCGTTTGAGTCAAAGCATCTAATCATATGAATAACTGCATCAACTTCTCTTATGTGGGACAGAAATTTATTGCCTAATCCTTCGCCTTTAGATGCTCCCTTCACAAGACCAGCTATATCTACAAATGAAATAGTTGTGTTTATTGTTTTTTTTGATTTTGAAACTTCTGATAATTTCTTCAATCTTTCATCTGGAACAGGGACTACTCCCACATTAGGATCTATCGTACAAAATGGAAAATTTGCAGCTTGGGCTTTGCTTGAGTTTGTTAGAGCATTGAAGAGTGTAGATTTACCTACATTAGGCAAACCAACAATTCCACATTTAAAACTCATTATTTATTATTTACAGTGCTAGAGAATAAATCTAATTTTTTGTCGATAAGTATAGATATAGAATCTGTGATGTTGATGGTAATTTTTTCTAATCCGAGCATTTCATCCTCATCAAAATTTTGAAGAACAAAATCACCAACTTCCATTTTATCTTTTGGTTTACCAATTCCTATTCGCACTCTTGAATAATCTTTACCAATAAATTTATCTATTGATGCAATTCCGTTATGTCCTGCATCAGAGCCACCAAATTTTGCTTTTATTTTTCCAAATTCTACATCTAGATCGTCATGAAAGACGATAACATCCTCCACATCTATTTTGAAATATTCAATTAGTTCTCTAATACAAATTCCAGAATTATTCATAAATGTTAAAGGCTTAATAGCATAAACTTTTTGATCTCCCACATTACCAGTTGTAAGAAGTCCTTTGAATTTTGGTTTTTGTTTTGAAAGTCCAAATTTTTTATTTATTGCATCTATAATTTTGAAACCAATATTGTGCCTATTGTTTTCACTGTCTGGGGTTGGATTGCCTAATCCTACAAGTAAAAGCATAAAATATTAATATTGGAGGATAAAATTCAATTTTAATTAACTTATTTTTTTTCTTCTGCAGGTTTTTTATCTTCACCTTCTTTTTTATCACCTTCAGCTGCTGGCTTATCTCCACCTTCAGCTGCTGCTGCTTCTGCTCCTTCAGCAACTTCTCCTTCAGCCGCCTCAGCTTCTGCAGGTTTTTCAGGTTCTTTCATAACAGTCGGAGCTGCTAGTGTTGCAATTACGAAATCTCTTCCTTGAATTGTAGGAGTAACGTCACTGTCAAGATTTATAGAAGAGATCTTAAAACTCTCTCCAATATCAACTCCATCAAGATCTATCACAAGATTTTCAGGAATTTTTTCGCTTGGGCATTTTAGCTCAACTTTTCTTCTTACAATGTTTAAAACCCCACCTCTTTTCAAACCAGGAGATTTTTCATGATTTAAAAATTTTACTGGAACTTCAATTCTGACTTTTATCCCTGCTACTATTCTTAAAAAGTCTACATGAATTGGTTCGTCTGAAATAATGTCGTATTTTATTTCTCTTGGAAGAGCTTTTTGGGATTTACCATCAACATTTAAAGTTATGATACTTGATAAAAAATTTTCTTTTTCAATTAGTGATTTAAGTACTTTTTTAGATATAGAGATTTTTTCATTTTGAGCTTCACCACCATAAATTATTGCGGGTACATTACCGTTATCCCTAAGTGAATTAAGCTCACCTTTAGTTTTTGTATCTCTGATGTTGGCGTCTAATGAATTCATAAAAACAAGGGTTTTTAGCTTAAGTTCCTTAATAACTCAAGATATTTATTTGAATAAATCTGATACCGAGGTTGAATTGGATATTCTTTTAATTGCTTCTCCCATAAGCCCTGAAATTGACAGAACCTCAATGTTTTTAGCACCTTTAGTTCTGCTTATGTTATCGATTGTATCAGTTATTACTAAATTCTTAATTACAGAATTTTTAATTTTTTTTACAGCTTCACCGCTGAGTACACCATGAGTTATATAAACATAAACTTCTTTAGCGCCCCTATCTTTAAGAGCTTTGGCTGCATTTACTATTGTTCCACCAGAATCAATTATATCATCTACAATTATACAAGTTTTACCTTTTACATCTCCTATGACATTCATGACTTGAGATTGACCTGGTTTTGGTCTTCTTTTATCCACAATCGCTAATCCAACATTCAAGAGTTTACCTAGCGCTCTTGCTCGCTCAGTTCCACCCACATCTGGAGCAACGCAAATTAAGTTTTTACTTTTTATCTTTTTTTTTACATGTCTTGCAAAAATAGGTGTTGCAAACAAGTTGTCGACCGGAATATCAAAGAAACCTTGAATTTGACCCGCATGCAAATCAACAGTAACTACTCTGTCAGCACCCGCTTTTGTAATTAAGTTTGATACTAATTTTGCAGAAATTGAAGTTCTAGGTACTACTTTTCTGTCCTGTCTAGCATAACCAAAATATGGAATTACAGCAGTTATATTTTTTGCAGAAGATCTTTTTAGCGCATCAATACACAACAAAAGCTCCATCAAATTATCATTAGCAGGCGAAGATACAGATTGAATAATAAAAATACTGTTTCCTCTGATATTCTCATTTATTTCAACATATATTTCTCCATCAGAAAAATTTCTAATACTAGAGTTTACTAATTTAGATTTTAGATATTTAGCAATATTCTTGCTTAATGGTTTGTTGCTATTTCCGGATAATAATTTCATTAAAAAAACCTAATAAAGCATAATTATTGAAATATTTCTACCATAATCATCATGATTTAGTCTTAACGCTCTTCTTGCACTAAAAAAATTATTATTAATATTAAATGTATCAATATTTAAAGACTCAATATTTTTTATTTTATTCTTTAAAAGACATGATTTTACATATTTAGGTAAATCAAAATAAAGCTTTTTGTACTTAATTTTAAAAAATTTATTATTTTTTTTATCCTTTTTTATAAATTTTCTTTTAAAATCTTGTTTGACTTCATAATTTTTAGCTGAGATAGCAGGTCCGATAGCTGCAGTTATATTTTTAGGATTAGATCCCTTTTTGATCATAAATTGGATTACTTTGCTAATTATATCTTTGTATGCACCTTTCCACCCCGCATGAATTGCAGCAACTAATTTTGTTCTCTCATCACAAATTAAGATCGGCACACAGTCAGCAGTTAAAACACCAATTGGTATGTTTTTTTGGTTTGTAATTACTGCGTCTGCTTTTGGTTTTGATTTAAATGTATTTTTTTTATCAATATAAACAAACTTATTACTATGTATTTGATGAAGTAAAAAAATACTTTTAGCGGTGCTTTTTATTTTTTTTTTAACTATCTGTAAATTTTTTTTAACATCTGAGGGATTATCTTTAGAACCAGGACCACAGTTTAAACTTTTATAAATTTTTTTTGATTTACCACCAGTTTTATTAAAAAAACCATGTTTAATTATTTTTATTTTGGAGAGTTTTTTTGATTTTATCAATTTTGAAAACCTGTCTTAAAATTGTTTCTCCTATTTTTTACAAGCATGACTTTGAATAATTCACCCATTTGATTTTCATTTATTAAACGTCTTACTCGATAAAATAAATCTGCTTTTTTAGAAAATGCTATATTTTTGCTGATTATTTCTGCTCTTTGAAGAATACCCATATTTGTTAAAAATTTTTTTTGATTTGTAAAAATTGAATTAACTTCTTTAAACTGATTTATAAATTTTTCAAAGGAATGAAAGTTTATATTGTAAGTAATATCAGAGTCTCCAATATTTTCTAAAACGTTAGAATATTTGTGATTATTTACTGCCTGAAGAGTCTCGTGCATTTTGGTATCTGCATAACCATAATCAATAACTAACATTCCTCCATCATTTTTTTGTATTAAGTCGCAAATTGTTCTTAAATATTTAAATGTATCTGGCGAATATTCTATAACGCTCTGGTCTTTTGATATTTCGAAATTAAGATGTTTTTCAATTGTTTCTATATCAATTTTTTCTTCTTTAAATTCAGCTTTGTTTGGATCATTCAAATTTACGAATCTTTCAAACCAACCATCTTTTTTTTTAAAAAATTGTTTGATTGGTATGGCATCAAAGAATTCATTAGCTAAAAAAATTGTTGGGTTTGAGTTTATTTTTTCAATATCTTTTAACCACGAAATTTTTTGAGAATTTAAATTTTTTTTTTGTTCATTTATTAAAAAATCACTTTTTTCATGAATTATAAAACTACAAGCTTTGTAACAATCAGGAAAATTCATGAGAGTCTCGTCTATGACTTTCATCATTTCACCATTTCCAGCTCCCAATTCTAGCAAATTAAATTTTTTTGGAGAGCCAATGCTTTTCCAAAAAGTAATCGTCCAAATTGCGATAATCTCTGAAAATAATCTTGTGACATTTGGAGCAGTAATAAAGTCTCCATCCTCACCAAAAGGATTTTTTTTCATATAAAAACCTCTATCCTTATCGTAAAGAGCTAAATTTATAAATTGATCTAATGGTAAATTATTTGTCATAGCGAGTTTCATATTTTAAATAAAATAAGATTATCCCTGATATTATAAATATTAAACTTACTACTTGTCCCGTTGTTAAGTTTAAAAATATATAACCAAGTTGTTCATCTGGTGCCCTATAAAATTCAACAATAAATCTAAAGATTGAGTAAATTATTAAAAATAATCCTGAAATTACACCAGGTTTATTTGAAAATTTGTTTTTAAAATAAATTAATAATAAAAATAAAAATAATCCTTCTAATAGTGCTTCATATAATTGCGAGGGATGCCTGGGAAGATTGTCTATCTGAACAAATGTTACTGCCCAGGGTACATTAGTTATAGTTCCATACAGCTCTGAATTTATAAAGTTTGCTATTCGTCCAAAAAATAATCCGACTGGAGCTACTAAAGCGACAATATCTAAATATAAGAATGGGTTTTGATTATTTTTTTTAGCGAAAAATATAGATGCGAAGATAACTCCAATTAAACCACCATGGAAGGACATTCCTCCCTGCCAAATTTTAAATATATCTAATGGATTATTTATATAAAAACTTAAATTATAAATAATAATATAACCAAGTCTTCCTCCTAATATTATACCTATAATTAAATAAGTTAAATAATCATCAAATTTATTTTTAACTTCTATGTCTTGGATAAATAATTTTTTTGCGAGAATCCAGCCTAATATAATTCCAAATATATAAGCTAAAGAATACCATCTGATTTCAAAAGAAAATATTTCTAAGGCTACTGGGTCAAAATTATTAATGAACATTTATAATAATACTTATAATGTATATCTTAAATATGAAAAATTCTAAATTTATAATTGATAAGTTTGCTAAATTAATAGAGCAGGGACTAGTATCTTCAAAAGACTTAACTACTGAATTATTTAATATCTTAAAATCCAAAAGAGATGAGTTTGTTTTTAAAATGAAACTTACGAGTAAAGATGAGTTTGAAGTACTCTCGAAACGTGTTGAGAATCTCGAAAATAAAATAAATAAACTTGACAAAAAAAAAGTAAAAAAAGTTAAACAGGCAAGAAAACCTTAACTCTTAAACCATCCATTTTTGATTTTTCTAACATTATATTTCCTCCATGAGATTTGATAATGTCTGATGAAATTGATAAGCCAAGACCAACACTTGATTTAGAGTCTGCTCGACCCTTATCTATTTTATAGAAAGGTTTAAATACATTTTCATACTCATCTTTTGGTATTCCAGGACCATCATCATCAACTATAATGAATAAGTTTGTATTTTTTTTACTTAAGCTAATTTCAACTTTATTTGCATATTTCAGTGAATTATCAATTAGATTATTAACACACCTATTAATTAAATTTTTCCTGCCATTAAAGTAAATTCTTGGTGTTAAGTTTTGTGAAATATTTTCGTTATTATATTTTTCAATAACTTCTGAAATTAATTCAGATAGATTAAACATTTCATCTTTTTCAACATATGATGAGCTGGTGAATTGTAAATATTCATTTAGCATTTTCTCCATTTCATTGATGTCTTCAGTCAATTTATTAACAGTTTCTTTATCTTTTATAAAAGCTAATTGTAGTTTCATCCTTGTTAAGGGTGTCCTTAAATCATGACTTATTCCAGATAACATTTCTGTTCTTTGATTTAAGTGTCTTTCAATTCTCTTTCTCATTTTATCAAATTCATGTCCTGCTTGTCTTATTTCAAGGGCTCCAGAAGGTTTGAACTCTTCAATATTTTCACCCTTACCAAACCTTTCAGCCGCACGAGCTAGATTTGTGATTGGTCTAGTTTGATTTTTTAAAAATATTAGAGAAATGATCACCATTATAATTGCAGGCACTGTGATCCAAAGTGCAAATATTCTTGCTGAAGAACTTGCAACCCTATCTTTAGGCACTAAAAATTTAAAATAACCATCTTCGTATTTAATTCTTAAATCAATTAATTCTTTATAACTTGTTGTATCAAACCAGTATTCATTTAATCCAAATTTAGATTTTAGTTCTCTTCTTAAAGTTCTATCTATAGGACTAAACCATCTTTCAGTATCTGTATTTTGTAATTTTTCGTTATTGGTGAATTCAATATTTAAATCTAAAAATATGGAAAAAAGATCTAGCAACTCTTGTTTATTTTCTTGCTCACTTCCATAGACTTCAATAAATATACTAATTTCATTTACCAAGGTTCTTGTCATACCTTTGTTTGTTTTGATCCAAAGGCTATCAAAAAAAACAATTGTAATTACTAGTTGCAAAACCAAAACTGGAATAGCAACTATAAGAAGTGCTCTATAAAACAATCTTTTTGGTAATATTTTTTTTAAGTAATCACTCAATCCAAAGAACATATCCTGCACCTCTTATTGTTTGCAAAAATTTTGGATTTTTTGGATCAATTTCAATTTTTTTTCTAAGCCGAGTAATAATAACATCTATTGATCTCTCCTTATCTAAATTGATTAATTGACCAATATCTTCCCTAGAAAATGTTTTGCCTGGGTTATTAATCATTTTTTCTAAAATCGTTTTTTCCGTTGCATTAATCTTAAATTCTTTATCACTTTTAAATATTAAAAGTTTATTCAAATCAATTTTCACATTTGCAAATTCTATAACCCTTTTCTGATCTGTTTTGATAGTTTTATTTAATATGTTCTGTATTCTTAGAATTAATTCTTTTGGTTCAAATGGTTTCGGTAAATAATCATCAGCACCAATCTCTAACCCCTCAACTCTTTCACTTGCTTCACCTTTGGCAGTGAGTAGTATTACTGGTGTATCTAATTTTTTTTTATTTTCTTTTAAAAATTCAAGTCCACTTTTACCAGGCATCATGATATCCAAAACTATTAAATCAAACTTAATTATTTTTATTTTCTCTGATGCATTTTCTGCATTTTCAGCAGTAGTGACTAAAAATTTATTTTCATTTAAATACTTTTTTACAAGAGATCTAATTCCATCATCATCATCAACCACCAGTATATGTGCAATAAACTTATCCATTAATTATTTTACTTAGTACATTATCAAAATTAATAACTTCTTCAGAACTTGAATTTAGCAAAGCATTATAAATTCTCTTTTTTTGTAAATTAAAAATTTCATTAAAAATTTTTTTACCTTTATCATTAAGAAAAACATGCTTTACTCTAGTATCTTGGTCATCTTTTTTAAAAATGACGATTTCAAGTTTAATCAAATCTTTGAGAACACGATTTAAGCTTTGTTTTGTTACTTTTAATCTCTTAAGCAGCTCAGAAATTGAGATCCCCTCATACATTGACAGTAAATGAATTACTTTATGGTGTGCTAAACCAATTGAATATCTATCTAATATTTTTTTAGAGTCAGAAAAGGTTTCTCTATAGCTTACGAATAGTTTTTCAATTAGATCTTTAAGCTGGTCATCTTTTAAATATAAAAGTTCTTTCATAATAGGTAAGTTATATTGACATATTAAAGATACAAAGATATTTTTCATTTATAAATTAAAAAAATTTTCACACATGATACCTTACGACAAGCGATCTGGAAAAATATGGTACAACAACGAATTAGTTGATTGGGCTGACGTTAAACTACATGTTTTAAGCCATGGTATGCACTACGCCAGTTGTGTATTTGAGGGTGAGAGAGTTTATGATGGTTCAATTTTTAAATTAGAAGAGCACACAGCTAGATTTTTTCATTCTGCAAGAAGAATGGGTTTTGAAATTCCATATACAGAAGAAGAAATCAATAATGCATCCAATAAAATTATAGCAACCCAAAAAGTAGAAAATGGTTATGTAAGACCTGTTGCTTGGAGAGGTAGTGAGATGATGGCTATTTCTGCGCAACAAACAAAAATACATGTTGCGATTGCAACATGGGAATGGGGATCATATTTTGACCCTAAACTTAAAGTAGAAGGAATAAGATTAAATATTTCAAATTGGAGAAGACCAGCGCCTAATACAATACCATGGGATACAAAGGCTTCAGGTCTTTACATGATTTGTACACTCTCAAAACATGAGGCAGAAAAGCAAGGATATACAGATTCTTTAATGCTTGATCACGAAGGAAATATTGCTGAAGCAACTGGTGCAAATATTTTTTTCAAAGATAAAAATGGAGAAATTCATACTCCAATACCAGATTCTTTTTTAGATGGTATTACAAGAAGAACCGTAATTGGAATTGCAAAATCAAAAAATATAAAAGTGCATGAAAGAAAAATTAGTCCTACTGAATTACCTAATTTTGTTGGATGTTTTTTAACAGGAACAGCAGCAGAGGTAACGCCAGTATCTTGTATTGCTGAAAATCAATTTAAAGTTTGTGATACTATTATTGATTTGAATGAAAGTTATCAGGCATTAGTTAGGAAGAAAAAAGCAGCTTAGTCTTTACTATCCTCAGACATAGCATGATCAATGCCTTTTCGCATATAATCATATGCAGTAAAAAGTGTTAAAGCAGCGGATAACCACAAAAGAATTATACCTATAGTTTGAGCATTATAATCTTGGAAATTAATTATTTTATTTCCAGTATCTCCAGATAATAAAAGAGCTATCGATACCATTTGTAATACTGTTTTAAGTTTAGCAAGGTTTGAAACAGGAAGTTTTATTTTCCCCTTTGCTAAAAATTCTCTCAAACCTGAAATTAAAATTTCTCTTGTAAGAATTATTATTGCTGCAATTACCTCATAATTTCTGATTGTTCCATCCATAACCAGAAGTATTAATGCTGTAGCAACAATGATTTTGTCAGCTATAGGATCTAATAATTCACCCAGTTTTGACTCTACTCCAAACATTCTAGCCAACATACCATCCAAGAAGTCTGTAAATGATGCAATAATAAATAATATCAAAGCAGTAAGATCACCATAAAATCCTGGAAGATAAAAAGCTAAAACAAAAAAAGGAACAATTATTATTCGTCCTATCGTTAAAATGTTTGGAATTTTTTTTAGCATAATTATTCGTGAAAAAAGTTATATATCTTTTTTGCTACTTTTTCTTCAACACCTTCTACAGATTTTATTTCATCTAAGCTAGCAGACTCAACCGATCTTGCAGATCCAAAATGGTTCAATAAAGCTCTTTTTCTTATAGCCCCAATCCCCTCTATTTGATCTAACAGAGATTTGCTTATACCTTTTTTTCTCTTTGCTCTGTGAGCGCTTATAGCAAATCTATGTGATTCATCTCTAATTCTTTGAAGAAAAAATAGGGTAGGGTCATTTCTAGTGAATTTATATTCTTTGCCATTGTGAAAAAAAGTTTCATTTCCACTATTTCTAAATTTACCTTTTGCTATTGCAATAATTGGAATGTCGTGAAGTCCTAATTCATTAAGGCTCTCTCTAGCGACTGAATATTGACCTTTTCCCCCATCTACTAGAACCAAATCAGGAAAAGCAAGGTAATTATCTTTTTCTTGAACTGCTCTTTTAAACCTTCTATTTAATACTTCTCTCATCATTCCATAGTCGTCTTGCTCATTTTTTTTATGCTTAATATTAAATTTTCTATATCTTTTTTTGATAAATCCTTCATCACCGTAGGCTATTAAAGCGCCAACACTATTTGTGCCTTGAATATGACTATTATCATAAACTTCAATTAAATTTATATTGGTTTCTAAATTAAATTTTTTAGCTACTGCATCGAACAATTCTTTATTATTCTGACTTTCATAAAGTTTTCTATTTAGACTATCCTTTGCGTTTTTAATTGCTTGATTAATTACTTTTAGTTTTGATCCTTTTTTTGCAACTGAAATATTTATTTGTTTACCTTCTTTTAGTGTCAGTGTTTTTTCAATTAGCGCTCTTTCCTTTATTTCTTCTGAAAGGATAACCGATGAAGGAACACTTTTATTTTCATAAAATTGAGAAACAAATGAATTAAGGATTTCACCAAACTTTTCATCTGGATCGTGTTTTGGGAAAAAAGCTTGATTGCCCCAATTTTGTTTTGATCTATAAAAAAATACTTGAATACAAGTTTTTCCAGATTCTTTATATCCAGCAATAACATCTGCCTCAACTAAGTTTGCTTCATTAATTCTCTGTGAAGATTGAATTATGTTTAATGCTTTAATTCTATCTCTTAAAATTACAGCTTTTTCAAAATCAAGATCCTCACTTGCCTTTTCCATTTGGTTAGAAAGATTTTTTTGAATTTTCCTAGATTTGCCTGAAACAAATTCAATAGCATCTTCTACTGTTTGATTGTATTCCTCTTTTTTTACATATCCCACACAAGGTCCAGAACATCTTTTTATTTGATATAAAATACAAGGTCTTTCTCTGTTTTTGAAAACGGTGTCATCACAAACTCTTAAATGAAAAATTTTTTGGATCATTTTGATTGTCCAATTAGCTGAACCAGCAGAGGCAAAAGGTCCAAAGTAAAAACCTTCTTTTGTTTTTTTTCCTCTATGTCTTTTTATTTGAGGCCATTTATCTTTATTACCAATAAATATAAATGGAAATGACTTATCATCACGTAAAAGGATATTAAATTTTGGTTTATGTTTTTTAATTAAATTTGCTTCTAGTAGTAAAGCTTCACTTTCATTAGATGTTGTTGTTATCTCTAATTTTCTTGTTTGAGACAACATTCGTTCAGTTCTAATTATATGATTTTTTTCTGAAACATAACTCTTTAATCTATTTGGTAAATTTTTTGCTTTACCTACATAAAGAATTTCATTCTTTTCATTAAGCATTCTATATACGCCTGGAAGTTTTGG